>JBEKVA010000245.1:0-6366 GCA_049514475.1 Spirochaetia bacterium | reverse complement strand
CCTGCCGGAGATCCTGCGCTTCGTGCGCTGCACGGTCCCCATCGAGGTGGAGCTCAACCAGCTCATCGACAGCCTCGACATGCAGACGACCAACCGGATTTCCATCCTCGAGTCCTGCCGCAGGGCCCCCGAGGAGCTGATCGTGATCACCCACGGCACCGACACCATGGTGGAGACCGCGGCGGTGCTGGGAGAGGCGGCGTTGAAAAAGACCATCGTGCTCACCGGCGCCATGGTCCCCTACATCTTCAACAACTCCGATGCGGTCTTCAATCTCGGCTGCGCGGTCACCGCGGTGCAGCTCACGCCCACAGGCGTGTACATCGCAATGAACGGCCGCCTGTTCCGCTGGGACAATGTAAGGAAGAACCGCGAGCTGGCCGTCTTCGAGGAGAAAAACCCGTAGGGGGCCGGGGGCCCCGGGGCGGCACCGTGCAGCACGAACGCCCGTCGTTCGCTTGCACATGCTTATGAAAGCTGGTATCTCATTTGTGACAGGGGGGACATAATGCCTGACGTATCTACAACCTACATGGGATTGCACCTGAAAAACCCTCTCATCGTGGGAAGCTGCGGTCTCACCGGAAAGATTCCGAGCCTGAAGGAGCTCGAGGCGGGGGGAACGGCCGCCGTCGTTCTGAAGTCGATCTTCGAGGAGGAGATCGCGGCCGAGTATGCCAACGTGCTGGCGGAAGCCAAGGCGAAGGGCATGAGCCTGGAGTCCTACGACTATTTCGACTACCAGATCCGCGGCGACCGGGTGAGCTCCTACGTGGAGCTGGTCAGGCAGGCGAAGAAGAGCCTGTCCATCCCCGTCATCGCGAGCATCAACTGCACCTATTCGCACGAGTGGGCGTCCTTCGCGAAGGACCTGGAGGCGGCGGGTGCCGACGGGTTGGAGCTGAACATGTTCTTCCTCCCGTCTGACGTCAAGCGCACCAGCGAGGAGAGGGAAAAGGAATATTTCCTCATCATCGAGCGTGTGCTGAAGCTCGTGCGCATCCCGGTGGCCGTGAAGATCAGCCCGTATTTTTCCACCCTCGCCCAGGTGATCAACCGCCTGTCCCGCACGGGCATTGCCGCGCTCGTACTCTTCAACCGCTTCTTCGCCATCGACATCGACATCGAGAAGATGATCCTCACCGGCTCCAACACCATGAGCACGGCCGCCGAGCTGTCGCTGCCCCTGCGCTGGATCAGCCTGATGACGCGGCGCGTCGGATGCGACCTTGCCGCCTCCAGCGGCGTGCACGACGGAGCGGGCCTCGTCAAACAGCTCCTCGCCGGCGCCAGGGCGGTGCAGGCGGTCTCCACGTTCTACAGGAACGGCAGCGGCCGCGCGGCGGCGATGATCGGCGAGCTTTCCTCGTGGATGGACCGCCACCGGTATTCCACCATCGGTGATTTCAGGGGAAAGATGAGCCAGGTGGAGAGCGAGGACCCCTCGGTCTACGAGCGCGTGCAGTTCATGAAGCACTACAGCGCCGAATAGGGGCTCTGAGCGGGAAGCGGAGGCAGTCGTGGCCGCGGGGGAACAGTTCGACCTTCTCATCGTCGGCACCGGCCCCGCGGCACTCGGCGCCGCATTCGCGTATTCCGACGCCCGTCCGGCCTCATCGATCCTCATGGTGGACTCCTCCTCGAGGAGCACCGGCGGGCTGTGCAACGACTGCAAGATGAACTTCACCTGGCCCATCGGGTTCCCGCTGGAGTACTGGGACCCGGCGGCGGCCGAACGCTACCTGGAGGCCGTGGCCGCGCACCTTCGGCCGGACATCCTTGCCAAGAAGAACCTTGCCGTGTACGGGGGACGGGCGGAGAAGCTGGGGGTGAAGCTCCTGGAGATCCGCCAGTCCCACCTGGGCACCGACGGCGGGGTGAGCCTGGTGCAGCAGCTCATGAAGGACCTTTCGGCCCGCGGGGCCGTCTTCTCCCTGGGGGAGACCGCGCTGGGTGTCAGGGAGGCCGATCGGAGGCTGCTCACCGACAGGCGGGAGATCGGCTACCGGAGCCTGGTGCTGGCGCCGGGGCGCAAGGGGTTCGGCTTCCTGCAGAACATCATGGACAGCCTTTCGGTCCCCTACGTGGACAACGTGGTGGACATCGGGCTGCGCCTGGAGATGCACGAGGAGAACTTTCCCATCGTGGCCGATTTCTACGACCCGAAGTTTCTCTTCCCGCAGAAGGTGCGCACCTTCTGCACCAACAGCGGCAAAGCGTACGTGGTGAAGGAGAAATACGACGGCCGCGGCGGCCGCGACTATTTCAGCGTCAACGGCCACGCCTTCTCCCAGCGGGGTGAGGCGAGCGGGCTGGTGAACTTCGCCCTGCTGAAAACCGTGCGCTTCACCCAGCCCCTTGCCAGCGGGCAGGAGTTCGCCCAGATGCTCGGCCAGCAGGCCATGCTCATGGGCGGCGGCCAGCCGCTCATGCAGAGGGTCGGGGATTTCCGCCTTGGCAAGAGGTCCAAGGCCGAGAGCTTCAACGACGACCTGTACAATTTCATTCCGACTCTTTCCTCCTGCACTCCCGGGGACATCGCGCTGGCAATGCCGTCCAAGATCCTGCGCGCCATATGGAAATCCATGAAGCTGCTGGACACCATCATCCCCGGTGTCCTCCACCCTTCGACGATCATGTACTACCCCGAGATCAAGCTCTATGGAAACAGGCCGCGGTTCCTCGATGCAAGCTTCCAGGCGAAGCCGGGGATCTGGATGATCGGGGATGGGGCGGGCACCAGCAGGGGCATCACCGCCGCCTGGGCAAGCGGCATCCGGGCAGCAGAGGGAATCCTCTCGGCACGCTGAGCGCGCGCCGGGCGTCGCCGACTTCGGGGGGAGGCACTGGCATGACCTATTTCGCACGCGGGTCCGCGCGGGACACCATCTCGGACGCCGAGCTGCGCGCCGCGTTGTTCCAGACGCTGGAGAAGCTGGGAAAACGGGGAAAGGTGCTGGCTCTCCCTCCTGATTTCACCCGCTTCCACTCCCGCGCAGGGCGCATCACGGAGATCATCTGGGAGTACTACGGCTCTGCCCTCACCGATGTCCTGCCTGCCACCGGCACGCATTTCGCCGTCTCCGACGAAGAGCGGCGAACCATGTTCGGCAAGGTCCCGGCCTCTTTGTTCAGGGTTCACAAATGGAAGGAAAACCTCGTCACCCTCGGTCGCGTGCCTGCTGAGCTCATCAGGGAAGTTTCCGAGGGCACCCTCTCCTTCGACTGGCCGGCGGAGGTGGACTCCCTCATCGCCAACGGGGGGCACGACCTGGTTCTCTCGATCGGCCAGGTGGTGCCGCACGAGGTGATCGGCATGGCCGGTTACACGAAGAACCTCCTCATCGGTGCCGGCGGGCGCGAGGCAATCAACAAGAGCCACTACCTGGGCGCCGTGTACGGCATGGAGCGCATGATGGGCCGCGCGGAGACGCCGGTGCGCACCGTGTTGAACTACGCAGCCGATCATTTCACCGACGGCATTCCCCTGGTGTACATCCACACCGTTGTTGCCCGGGAAAGCGACGGAAACCTTGCCCTGAAGGGCCTTTTCATCGGGGACGATCGGCAGACGTTCCTGCAGGCGGCGGCACTGGCGCGCATCGTGAATGTCGCCATCGTGGAGCGGCCGTTCCGCAAGGTGGTGGCCTTCATTCAGCCCGACGAGTACAAGAGCACCTGGCTGGGCCTCAAGTCGATCTATCGCACGCGCATGGCGATTGCCGACGGGGGGGAGCTCATCGTGCTCGCGCCCGGTGTACGGCAGTTCGGGGAAGACCCGGGGATCGACGCGCTGATCAGGAAGTACGGATATTTCGGAACTCCGCAGGTGCTGCGGCTGGTGGAAGAAAACGCTGATTTACGGGAGAACCTGAGCGTTGCCGCCCACCTCATCCACGGGTCCACCGAGGGCAGGTTCACCGTGACCCTCTGCCCGGGCGGTCTCTCCCGCGAGCAGGTGAAAAAAGCGGGTTTCGAATACGGAGAGCTTTCAGACATGGTGCGAAGGTACGACCCCGCGGTGCTGAAAGACGGGTGGAATACTCTTTCCGACGGAGAGCGGATCTTCTACGTTTCCAACCCGGCCATCGGCCTGTGGGCCGCGCGGGAGCGGTTTTCCGGCTGACGGGCGTCCGCCGCGCACGCCGCGCGGGCCCGCGGCCGCTCAGATGTTGTCGGTGAGAAACCCGCCGTCCACGGGAATGCACACCCCTGTCACGAACCCCGCCGCGCGGGGGCTGGCCAGGAAAAGAAGCGCCCCCGCCAGCTCCTGCGGCTCGCCGAACCGCCCGAAAGGTGTGCGGCTGATCACCGACTCCCCCCGCTGGGTGAGCCGGCCCGTCTTCTCATCGACGAGGAGGGCGCGGTTCTGCTTGCCCAGGAAGAAACCCGGGGCAATGGCATTCACCCGTATCCCCTGGGGGGCGAGCTCCTTGGCAGCGGCCGTCGTGAGATTCAGTACTGCTGCCTTTGCCGCGTCGTAGGCCCACACCCCTGAAAGCGGCACGTACGACGCCATGGAGGCCATGTTCACGATCGAGCCGTGGACGCCACTCGCCTTCCACTGGCGGCAAATGACCTTCGTGGGCACGAGCATGCCGGCCACGAGATTCAATCTGAATATCTCTTCGAACAAGGCGATGTCGGTTTCCAACAGCGGCCCTTTGCCCGTGTTCCCCCCGACCGCGTTCACCAGGATATCCAGCCTGCCCAGCTGTCCCACGGTTGCCTCCGCGGCCGCGGCAACCGAATCCTCGCTGCCGGCATCCGCGAGCGTCCACGTGATCCTGCTTCCCGCCTCCGCGGCCGCCCCCGCGCGCTCCGCCGTCTCCCGCAGAGAGGTTGCATGCGGCCCCCAGAGGGAGACCGACGCGCCTGCCTTCAGCAGGGCCTCAGCCATGTGACCCGCCAGGACCCCGCCGCCGCCCGTAATGACGGCGACGCTTCCCGTGAGGCCGAACATCGTTTCCAGATAGCCGACGGTGCCGCCCTGCCCGTGGCTGCCCAGTCCTGCGCCGCTCATCGGATCACCCTCGCTTCCCCGCCTTCGGCAATGGCTTCTACCTGTTCCCGACGTGCCATGGTGATGTCCCCCGGATAGGTAGTGAGCAGGGCCCCGTGCGCCCACCCCAGCCGCAGGGCAGCCTCCGACCCCTGGCCGCTCAAGAGCCCGTAGATGAGACCCGCCGCGAAGCCGTCGCCGCTTCCGACCCTGTCATAGATGTCCAGCTCGGCCTCTTCGCTGGTATGCATCTTTCCCTCGTGCCACAGGACCGCCCTCAACCCGTGCCGCGAAGCCGAGTGCAGGGTGCGGAAGGTCGTGGCGAGCACCGACATGTTCGGGAACACGGTCCGTGATACATCGATCATCGCACCGAGCCTCTCAATCTCCCGTTTCTCCCCGTCAAGGCCCGCGTCGGGCCCGGGGACACCCAGCCGCAGCCGCAGGTCCTCTTCGCCGGCAAAGAGCATGTCGGCATGGGAGGCGATTTCCCGGTTGATCTGGAGCGCCCTGGCGGGACCGCCCTCGAAGGCATCCCAGAGCTTCTTGCGATAGTTCAGGTCATAGGAGACCACGACCCCTGCCGTGCGGGCGGCCTTCATGGCCTCGATGATCAGCTTCGCGGTGCTCTCCGACAGGGAAGCGAATATGCCGCCGGTGTGGAACCAGCGCACTCCCTGCTTTTCGAACAGGTCCTTCCAGTCGAAATCCCCGGGCGCGAGCAGCGCCGCCGCCTCGTTGGCACGGTCGTACCATACCTCGGGCGCCCGCACACCCATCCCCCTGTCGCAATAGGTGTTCGCGATGCGCGGGCCGCGCACGCCGTCAAAGGGAAACCAGCGGTAGAGCGCTTCGACGCCGGTCTTGCGCACCTCCTCCTCCGCCCACCAGCCCGGGGGGTACTGCACGTTTGCGGTGGCCACCACGGCGCGCATGCGGAAGGCGCGGGCGAGATTGGCCGCGACATTGTATTCCCCCCCCGCGCAGTACCGTTCGAAACGGGTCGCCAGGTGCAGAGGGACCACGCCGGTGTCGAAGCGCTGGATGATGGCCCCCAGGGCGAGCAAATCCCACCGGCACCTCTGTGCATCGCGAATTACCAGTTTTGCCATGACACTCAGGATCCGGGTTCCTGGTGCTCCTGTCAATCATGGAAAGACGTCTCGCGATCGAAGAGGAGAGCGTCGGGGCGAGCGCGGCCCTACAGGTCCTGCTCGGTGACCCCGTCCACCATGCGGCATTCGTGCACGGCAAAGGAGCCGGCGCACTCGGGATGGCTGCGGGGATACGCGGTGCCGACCGCCCTGCGCAGCGCAGTGACAGCCGACGAGCTGACCAGGGCGCCTGATGCCCCCTTGTCCCCG
>JBEKVA010000244.1:0-6407 GCA_049514475.1 Spirochaetia bacterium | reverse complement strand
GTCTTTGCGTGCGTGGGCGCCGCGTGGGCAGCCTCACGCGCCGTTTCCCGATTCCGTCCCGCGGCGGTGCTGCGCTATGAATGAGCCGGGAAGCGATGTCCTTGTGACGGTGAGCGCCCTCAGCCGGACCTTCCTGACGGGCACGGAAACCCTCGAGGTGCTGCACGACGTTGACCTCGACGTCATCGAGGGCACGACGGTCGCCGTCACGGGGGAAAGCGGCTGCGGCAAGAGCACGCTCCTGGGGCTCGTCGGCGGGCTTGACCGCCCGACCGCGGGACACGTGCGCGTGCGGGGCAGGGACATCACCGAGCTGGGGGAAAACGATCTCAGCCGCTACCGCAATCGCGAAGTGGGCTTCATATTCCAGTTCCACTTTCTCATGAAAGACTTCACGGCACTGGAGAATGTCATCATGCCCGCCATGCTGGGCAGCTCCTCCCTGCGGGCCCTGCGGGAACGGGGGCGGCAGCTCCTGGAGGAGGTCGGGCTCTCCCAGCGGATGAACGCGTGGCCCCTGGAGCTTTCCGGCGGCGAGCGCCAGAGGGTCGCCGTGGCGCGCGCGCTGATCAACGAGCCGCCGCTCATCCTCGCCGATGAGCCGACGGGAAACCTCGACGAGCGCAATGCGTCGGTCGTGGAGGACATGCTTTTCTCCCTTGTCCGAAGCCATGGAAGGACGATGATCCTGGTCACCCACGATGCCGAGCTGGCCGGGCGCGCCGATGCCCGCTACACCCTCAGCGGCGGGAGGCTCGCGCGGTGAAAGGCCGCAACCTCACCAGGAGTGGCCGCTTCACCCTGTTCTTCGCGCGCCGCATGCTCCGCGGCAGGGGCGGAACGGCACGCTACCTGCGCGGCGCCATCGTGGGGATCGCGCTGAGCCTTGTGCCGCTGATCGTCGTGATGGAAGTCTCCACCGGCATGATCGAGGGCATCACGGCGCGGCTGCTGGAGGTGGGCACCTACCACCTGCAGTGCCCGCTCCCACCGGACACGCCGCCGGCGAGGCTCGACGAACAGGCGGCGGCCGCCGCGCTCGTCGACGGCGTCATCGCCGCCATTCCCGAGCGGCAGGGAACAGCGATGCTCGTCTCGAAATCAGGGGCCGCGGGAGTGAGCATACGCTGCGTCCCCCCAGATGTTTTCTCCCGCGACAAGGGTTTCAGCTCCTACGTCACCATCACCGCGGGAAGCGCGGACCTGGGAGGCTCCTCGATGCTGCTCAGCTCGGCCCTCGCATCGAGCCTGGGTGTCGCACAGGGGGAAACGATCAACGTGCTGACCACCTGGAGCGGGGACATGAGCGGGCCGCCGCGCCTTACCCCCCTGCGGGTGAGCGGGATCTACGAGACCGGCTACCAGGAGCTGGACAGGACGCTCGTCTACACCTCCCTCGCGGTGGGCTCGCGCATCCTCTCTCCCCGCGCTTCGCGGACCATGATCGGAGTGAAGGTCAGAGACCCTTTCGGAAACCTTGCACCCATCGAGGGTGAGCTCGCGGCCACGCTCGGCGGCAGCGTGCGCGTGATGGCGTGGAACGAGATCGAGTATGCCCGGCTGGCCAGCTTCCGCACGACAAAGGCACTGCTGCTGTTCATCATGGCGCTCATCGTCATCGTGGCCTCGGTGAACGTCTCCTCATCGGTTCTGATGATCGTCTTCGAAAGGAAGCTCGACATCGGCATTCTCAAGAGCGTCGGGGCGGCCCCGCGTCCCCTCACGCAGGCATTCCTGGCCACCGGCTTTCTTACCGGGCTGCTGGGGACGGCGGGCGGCATCGTCGCCGGGCTGCTGGTCGCCGTGAATATCAACCAGGTCATTGCGGGCATCGAGTGGATTGTGAACCGTTTCCTGGCGCTGGCATCGCTCCTTCGCTCGGGTTTCGACCCCTCCTTTCCGGCGTTCGGCGCTTTCACGCTGTTCAACAGCGCCTATTACCTGAAGAGCATTCCCGTGAGAATCTCAGCGGGGGAGGTGATCGCGGCAGCGGTGGCGGCAATCCTGCTCTCAGCCCTGGCCTCATGGCTGCCTGCCGCACGCGCCGCCCGCACAAGCCCGCTGGAAATCCTTCGAAAGGTGTAGCCATGATGCCTCCGAGGCGCCCGAATCTGCGCGGGCTGGCTTTTGGGGCCCCGGAGGACAGTTTCGCCGTAGAATTCAAAACCCATATTATGTATACTTGGGTGTGGCCATGAAATGCGAAATCTGCGGTCTCAAAGACGCTGTCATTCATATCAGACAGATACAAAAGGATCTGATGCACGAGCTGCACATCTGCGAGGAATGTGCCCAGGAAAAAGGCTTGATCCGTGAAGAGGACTCCGAGCTTCCCATTGCCAACCTTCTTTCAGGGCTCCTGGAAGGCAAAGACATGACGGGAGCTGTCGAGGTGAAGGATGCCTGCCCGCGCTGCGGTATGAAAGCCTCCGAGTTCCGCAAGCAGGGCAAGCTGGGCTGCCCCGAATGCTTCGTTGCCTTCGAGAAGGACGTCAGGTCCATCGTTTCCCAGATGGCCGCGCGGCCCCGTCACAGCGGCAAGCTGCCCATTGCCCTGGCCACCGAGCATGCCGCCTCGGCGGAGGCGGAAAACATGCGGGAAGAGCTGAAAGAAGCCATCGAGAGAGAGGACTACGAGCTGGCAGCCCGCCTGCGCGACAAGCTGCGGGAGAGCGATGCCGATGTTTGACTTCACCGGCCTCTCGGACATGAAGGGCTGGATGCGCGGGGAGGCAGGAGAGACCGCTGCTGGGGACGCGCCGGGGTCCGTTGTCATCTCCAGCAGGGTGCGCCTGGCGCGCAACCTCTCCGCCTACACCTACCCGGGCCGCAGCCCTGCGGACCAAGAGAAGGAGTGCCGTGACCGCATCGTGGCGGCATTCCAGGGGTTGCCGAACGCAGAGGATTTTACGATTATATACATGGACGATCTGTCTGCCTTGGAGAGACGGATCCTCTTCGAGCGAAATCTCGTTTCCCAGGGATATTCAATAGAAAAACACAGGGCGCTGGTGCTCAGCGGAGACGAATCCGTTGCGGCGATCATCGGTGACGAGGACCACCTCCGCCTGGTGGGCATGAAGAGCGGCGCCTGCCTCGAGTCCCTCCTGGGAAGGCTGGATGCGCTGGACAGCCAGCTGGAAACGGCGCTTCCGTACGCGGTGTCCCCCGAGTGGGGGTACCTGAACACGGCAATTACCAATCTCGGCACCGGGCTGAAGGCGTCCCTGATGCTGCATTTGCCGGCGCTTTCCATGAGCGGTCTCATCAAGAGGGCCGTGAAGGCATCGGCCCAGCTGGGGCTTTCGATCAGGGGCTTCTTCAGCGAGAACATGGAATCGCTGGGGGACATGTACATCATCGCCAACGAGATCACCATCGGGCTGGCGGAAAAAGAGATCATCGGCAACCTGGGCCGCATCGCGGTCCAGCTGGCCGGGTACGAGAATAGGACACGGGAGGAGTTGATGGAGAAGAGGAGGGTGGACATCGAGGACAGGGTCTTCCGGGCCTGGGGCCTGCTGACCTGGTGCCGGTATGTCACCCACCGGGAGGCGATAGAGGCGCTGTCGGCGCTGCGGCTGGGGGTGTCCCTCGGCCTCATCGTTAGCGTCGACGCGGCAACAATAACCGCGCTCCTTTTCCTGTCGCAGAAATCGCATATCCAGAGGGTGCTTCAGTCCCAGGCCGACGCAGTGGACAGCAAGCTCATCGACTACACCAGAGCGAAGATCATTCGCGAGGCGCTCACGCAGGCGAGGGGAGGCTGACGCCATGTTCAAGGGTCTCACGCAGCGGGCACAGAAGGTTCTCACCATCCTGGCGCAGGAGGAGGCCAAGCGCTTCCACTCGGATCAGCTCCTGCCGGAGCACATCATCCTGGCGCTCCTGAAGGACGGCGAAGGGGTCGCGGTCAAGGCGCTGCAGCGCGTCAAGGTCAGCGTTTCCGAGATGCAGGGAGAGATCGAGAAGAGCCTCCCGAAGGGGAAAGGCGGCCTGATCCTCGGCGACGTCCCCCCTTCCAAGAGGGGCCAGAAGATCCTCGAGGATTCCGCGGAAGAGGCCCGCAACATGGGCCACGAGTATATCGGGACCGAGCACCTGCTCCTGGCCTCCATCAAGGAGCAGGGCAGCATTGTGGCGCGCTACCTTGCGCGCTACAACATCACCCCCAACGGCCTGCGGGAGGCCATCCTGCAGATCAGCGGCACCGGTGACTACAAGGGCGCTCCTGCCACGGCGGGAAAGAAGAAGGCCCAGACGCCGACAAAGAAGCCGACACCGACACTGGACGAGTTCGGGCGGGACCTCACCTCCTTTGCACGGGAAAACAAGCTCGATCCTGTGATCGGGCGGGAGAAGGAGATCCAGCGGGTCATCCAGATCCTTGCGCGCAGGACGAAGAACAATCCCGTTCTCATCGGAGAGCCGGGCGTTGGCAAGACCGCTATCGTGGAAGGCCTGGCGCAGAAGATCGTCGACGGCACGGTGCCCGAGGTCCTTGTCGGAAAGCGCGTGCTTACCCTCGACCTGGCCTCCCTGGTAGCCGGCACGAAGTACCGCGGAGAGTTCGAAGAGCGGCTGAAGAGGGTCATGAAAGAGATCCTCACGGCCGGCAACGTGGTGCTCTTCATCGACGAGCTTCATACCATCATAGGTGCGGGCGGCGCGGAGGGGGCAATTGATGCCTCCAACATGCTGAAACCGGCGCTCTCTCGGGGAGAGCTGCAGTGCATCGGCGCAACCACGCTGAACGAGTACAAGAAACACATCGAGAAGGACGCGGCCCTGGAGCGGAGGTTCCAGCCCATCTACGTGAACGAACCCTCGGTGGATGAGACGGTGGAGATCCTCAAGGGCATCAAGAAGAACTACGAAGAGCATCACCGGGTGGTCTACACTCCCGCCGCCATCGAGGCTGCCGCGACCCTGTCGCGGCGCTACGTCACCGAGCGCTTCCTTCCCGACAAGGCCATCGACCTCATCGACGAGTCGGGCTCCCGGCGGAGGATCAAGAACTCCATCCGTCCGCGCGAGCTGGCGGATCTCGAAAAGGAGATCGATCGGCTGACACTGGAGAAGACCAGCCTGGTGAACACGCAGAACTACGAGAAGGCGGCTGCCGTGCGCGACATGGTCCGCCAGCTCAAGGGCAAGGTGGACGAGATCAAGAAGACCTGGGAGAGCACGATCACGGTGGAGGAGAACGTGGTGGATGTCGAGGACATCCAGCAGGTCATCTCCGACATGACCGGCATCCCCCTGGCGCGCATCGTCCAGAGCGAGTCCCAGAAGCTCCTGCGCATCGAGGAGGAGCTGCACCGCAAGGTCATTGGGCAGGAGGAAGCCATCTCGGTCATCGCCAGCGCCATCCGCCGCTCGCGCACTGGTCTCTCCTCGGCACGGCGGCCGCTGGGCTCCTTCGTGTTCCTCGGTCCCACCGGCGTCGGCAAGACGCTCGTGGCAAAGACCCTCGCCGAGTTCCTCTTCGGTGACCCCGATGCGCTGGTGCGCATCGACATGTCAGACTTCATGGAGAAGCACAACGTGTCGCGCCTCGTGGGGGCGCCCCCTGGCTACGTGGGCTATGAAGAGGGCGGGCTTCTCACGGAAAAGGTGCGCCGCAGGCCGTTCAGCGTCATACTGCTGGATGAAATCGAGAAGGCGCATCCCGACGTGTTCAACATCCTTCTCCAAGTTCTGGAGGAAGGACAGCTTTCCGACAACCTGGGGCACGCGGTCTCCTTCCGCAACTCCGTCATGATCATGACTTCCAACCTCGGCGCGCGGGAGATCAACAAGGACTCCTCGCTGGGCTTCCAGTCCGAGGAAGGCGGCATGAACTTCAAGGACATCCGCAACTTCGTGATGGCCGAGGTGAAGCGGGCGTTCAACCCCGAGTTCATCAACCGCATCGACGAGATCGTCGTGTTCCACAACCTCGACAAGACGCACCTGGCCCAGATCTTCGACCTCATGGTGAAGGAGGTCTCCGACCGGCTGGTGGAGCAGAAGATCACCATCTCCGTGAAGAAGAAGGCGCGGGAGTGGCTGATCGAAAAGGGCTACGATGAGAAGTTCGGAGCCCGTCCGCTGCGCAGGCTCTTGCAGAAGGAAGTGGAGGATCCCCTGTCCATGGAGATCCTGAGGGGCAAGTTCACCAACGGGGACGCCATCGACATCGACCTGCGGGCGGACAAGATCACCTTCAAGAAGCAGGAGTCGAAGAAGGCCCTGAAGGCACCGGCCCCGCCGGCAGGGCTCCTGACGGGTGAGAAAGAGGCGGAGAAAGTCGTTACATGAAAGCGGGCAGGCCTGGGGCCCCCGTGGCCCCGTGGGCCTTCATGGCCCTGCTCCTGCTCGCACACCCCCTTTTCGCCGACCAGGCCGCAGACCTGCTGGCCACC
>JBEKVA010000243.1:0-6461 GCA_049514475.1 Spirochaetia bacterium | reverse complement strand
TCCCACCTGGAGGGCGTGCAGGCAGTGCTCTTGGGGGAAGCCGCCGACATCGAGGTCTTCGATCCGTATTTCACCATAGACCTTGACGTGTACGTGGCCGGGGCGCCGCCGGGGCTGGAGGCGCGCCGCAATCTCCTGCCTGAGATGCAGGCGTACGAGACATCGCCTGTCAGCGCCGTGGACCGCTTCCTCGTGGAAGAGCTGCCTGCCAGCGTGCACTACATCAGGTCGGCCGACGTCGACCGCATGCTCCTGCGCATCACCGAGCAGTCGTGGGTCTTCCACGAGCCGGGCACCAACGCGCTGTACCGCATCGAGCACGGGGAGGCGCTCTTCAGCCGCGACGGCTGGCTGGAGGAGGCACGCTCCGTGCTGGCGCACGTTCCCACGCAGTTCTGGTGGCAGGCGCGGCTGCGCGCCTTCGCCCTTGCCGAACGGGCCCTGGCGGACCTGGGCGCCAGCGCGCATCGTTCGGATGACCTGTTCTTCCTCGTTTCCGCGGCCCGTCTGGTCCGCTGCGTGGCGAGCTTCCTCTTTGCCGCGAATCGGCAGTTCGAGCCCTCCGACCGCATGCTCGCCGAGCGGATTGCCGCGCTGCCCGTGGTGCCCGAGGAGCTCAGTGGCAGGCTGGACAGCTTCATGCGTCCCATCGGAGAGGTGTCAAAGGACGCGCGGCGGGAGATTGCCGAGCATATCGTTCGAAGCCTCATGCCCCTTGCCGTGGAGGAGCAGGGGTGAAAGGGCCCTTCTCCGCCGCGCTCCTCGCGGCAGCCGCCCTCTTCGTTGCCGGCTGTTCGGGCCGCTTCGAGAGCTTTCAATTTCAGACCGCTGAAGGCGCGCGCATCGAGATGCGCCAGAGCCCCCGAAGGTCGCGCGCCGATGAGACGCGCTTCCAGCCTGCCCCGGGGCGTCTTGCCACGCCGACGTACCGGCTGGCCAGTCCCCTGGCGGTGCCCTCGGGAGGCCAGGCGTTCGCTCTCTCCTACTCCAACAGCCTGCCCGATTGCCGCCTGACAATTCTCTCGGATAAAGGCGCCGCTTTGAAAACGGCTGCCCTCCCGCCGTCCAGCGGCACACGCCTGCGCTACCTTGTTCCCCTCAAGAAGGGGGACCGGATCTGGGGCTTTCAGCTCACCACCCCTTCCGCCGGGGCGGCGGGGAGCCTGGAGCTCTCGGGCGCGGGTACCGCGCCGTTCGTCCACGGGTTTGCCATCGAGCAGGACGGCCTGGCCGTGGACGGCAGCGTGGCCGTGCTCTCCGCATCCCACGGCGCTGTGGACGCGCGGATCCCCGCCGCGACACGCCAGGAGATGGCGCAGGGCATCTGGGCCATCGAAATCGGGACACAGCCGGCCGCGGGCGGCGGCGCGGTCACATTCATCTCGGAGGAGGGCAAGAGCGTCGTCTTCGACGTGAGCCCCTCCCACGCACCGAACCTGCTCACGTTTGCCCGCGGCAGCATCAGCTTCCTGCCCGTCGAGGTGAAGGTGGCAGGCGCCGTCACGCACCTGGAGATCTCGCAGCTCTCCACCGAGGCTCCCCTGCCCGCCGATCCCGGCTCCATCCTCACTTGGGACGTCGCCTCCTGGCGGCACCCGGACTTCGAGCTCTTTTCGTGGGACCGGTTTCCCCACGTGCTGATCTTCGACACGGCCCGCTACGACGTGCAGGATGCGCTGTTCAACCGCCTGGCCTTCTTTGTGGAGAAAGCAGGCCACGCAGGCAAGATCGAGCCCCCTTCCGCGCTGGCCGGCATCCATGGGTACAACGCCCACGACTACAGGGCAGAGGACCTTGCGAGGTTCTTCACCGCGGCAGGAACGCAAGGCGTCGCGCTCAGCGCGGCAGAAGAGAAGCTTGCCGCGCTCCTGGTGGAGAACGGGGTCATCCAGAAGACGGCCAGCGGCTACTCCCCCGGGGAGGGGGGCGTGATTTCCATCTCGCGCGGCTCATCGCCCATCCTGCGCGATCTGCTGCTGACCCACGAGTGCTTCCACGGCGCTTTTTTCTCCCTACCGGCCTTCCGCGAGGCCACCGAGAAGGAGTGGGCCTCCCTCTCCCCCGTGGAACAGCAGGTATGGAAGGATTTCCTTGCCTCCCGGTCGTATAATGTGGAGGACCACTACCTGCTGGTGAACGAGTTCCAGAGCTATCTCCTGCAGCAGGAGCGCCTGTACGTGACCGGGTTCCAGTCGTTGACCCTCGGGCGCATGCGCGCGGCCTCGCCGGCGGGCGCGGCGCTCGTGAAACGGTTCCTCGCCGCGCATCCCAGCTCGTTTCTCGGTTCTTTCGACGTCCTCGACGGCGCCTTGCAGTCCGCGGGGGGGCCTCCGGGCGGTGATGCTGCTGCAATCCGGCTGGCGCGCTGATTTTCTACTTGCCTACGCGGAGTCCTTTCCGTTACACTAGTAATTCGTCTCGTCTATAATCCGGGGGAGGGAGATTATGGAGGTACAGAGGCGCTTCACCCGATCCGGGGAGAGCCCTTATGCAGGCATAGACTTCGAGTCGCGAACGTCAGAGATCCGCAACCCCGACGGGAAGGCCATCTTCCGCCAGGAGAACGTCATCGTTCCGACCCGGTGGTCGCAGATCGCCACCGACATCCTCGCGCAGAAGTACTTCAGGAAGCGCGGGGTGCCGCGTCCCGAGGGCGGCACCGGCGGGGAGAACGATGCACGGCAGGTCTTCCACCGGCTTGCGTTCACCTGGATGGACTGGGGGAAGCGCTACAAGTACTTCTCCACCGCCGAGGATGCGCAGGCGTTCTACGACGAGATGTGTCACATGCTGGCGCGGCAGATGGGCGCGCCCAACTCGCCGCAGTGGTTCAACACGGGGCTTTTCGCCGCCTACGGCATGAAGGGCCCGGCGCAGGGCCACTATTACGTCGACCCCGACACAGGGAAGGTGGAAAAGGCCACCAGCGCCTACGAGCGCCCGCAGCCGCATGCGTGTCAGCCCTTCAATGCGCCCGTTTCCACGCCGTACGGTCCCGTTGCGATCGGGTCTATCGTCGAAGGAGGCCTCGTGGGCCTTGAAGTATACGATGGGACCCAAGACGGACGAGGCACGACACGGGTCGTCGCTGTTGCAGAAAATGGCGTAAAGCCGGTATTCCGCGTCATTCTCAAAAACGGAGCGGCCATCGAGGCCACCGGCGATCACCTGGTGCTCGCCTCCCGGGAACGACGGGAGGAGCCGCAGTGGGTCCCTGTCGAGGAGCTCACGCAGGGCATGCGCCTGAGGCTCTCCACCGCAAGCGAGGTGAGGGAAAGCGGCGATGCTGATTCAACATTCGTTGATGAGGCCGCACTTGTCGGATGGCTTCATGGCGACGGCTTTGTTGGACAATACAAAGGATCCACGAACAGCAGCCTGACGCTTGAGTTCATGACAATCAATGAGGATGAGCATGCCTTTGTGCTTTCGAAGATCGAACGGGTTTTCCCCGGCGTCCATTACCATGTTAGGGCGGTGGAATCCGAGAATCCCGAGCTTCAGATTCGCAGAATCAGGCTCTATGGCGAGCCGCTGCGCAGTTTTGTAGATCGCTACAATCTCATGGAGCCTTCGGCTGAGCGAACGATTCCCCAGGCCGTGGTGCAGGGTGGACGCGCTGCACATTCCGCCTACCTAAGATCTCTCTTCCAGGCAGATGGGACGGTGCGTCTCAGGAACAGGATCTCTCGGACCTCAGACGTCGTGCTGACAACCACGTCGGCGCGCCTGGCTGACAGCGTCCAGACCCTTCTCCTGAACCTTGGAATCTATGCGCGACTGCAGCAAGGGGTGGAGAGAAGGGAAAACCGTGCGACTCCTTACACGGTGTCGATCGGATACGCCGATTCCCGATTCCTTTTCAGCGAACGGGTGGGATTCATTTCCGCAGAAAAGAATGGCAAGCTCGCCGTTGCCTGCTCGGACCGATTCCCTGGCAAGCGCGTCCCGGCCATTCGGGAGGAGGCAGTAGCCCGCCTCGAGTTTGCAGGGCTTCAGCAGGTCTACGACATCCAGACCCTGAGCGGTCAGTACCTCTCGAACAACATCGTCGTACATAACTGCTTTATCCTCTCCATCGAGGATGACCTGGTGAACGACGGCGGCATCATGGACCTCATCACACGCGAGGCGCGCCTGTTCAAGTACGGCTCAGGCACGGGCACCAACTATTCCAAGCTGCGCGCCTCCAGCGAGCCGCTCTCCGGCGGCGGGGCCTCCTCGGGGCTTCTCTCCTTCCTGAAGGTGAGCGACCGCTCGGCCGCTTCCATCAAGAGCGGCGGCACCACGCGGCGCGCGGCGCGCATGGTGACCCTGGATGCCGACCACCCCGACGTGTTCAAGTACATCGACTGGAAGGCGGAGGAGGAGCGCAAGGTGGACGCGATGGTCACCGGCAGCAAGATCCTGCGTCGTCACACGAAGCGCATCCTGGAGGCCTGCCGGCCCAACGGGAGCGGGCACAACGGCGACGGGTCCGAGCAGTTCGACCCTCTGAAGAACAAGGACCTGGAGCGCGCCATCAGGGAGGCCCTGCAGGATGAGGTGCCCCCCTCGTGGATACACCAGGTCATCCAGCTCGCCGGCCAGGGGATCTGGGACTTCGAGCCGGAGGAGTACACCACCGACTGGGACAGCGAAGCCTACAACACGGTGAGCGGCCAGTCCTCCAACAACTCGCTGCGCCTCACCGATGCCTTCATGAAGGCGGTGCTCGACGACGGCGCGTGGGAGCTGGTGAACCGCACCGACAGCAAGGTCAGGACCAGGGTGAAGGCCCGCGACATCTGGGACAAGATCGCCACCGCGGCCTGGCTGTGCGCGGACCCGGGGCTTCAGTTTCACAGCACCGTCAACGACTGGCACACGTGCCCCGCCGACGGTGAGATCCGCGGCTCCAATCCCTGCTCGGAATACATGTTCCTCGACGATACCGCCTGCAACCTCGCATCGCTGAACCTCATGACCTTCTACGACGAAGCGAAGAACGAGGTGCGCATCGACGACCTGCGTCACGCCATCCGCCTGTGGACCATCGTGCTGGAGATCAGCGTGCTCATGGCGCAGTTCCCCGCGAAGGAGATCGCCCGCAAGAGCTACGATTTCCGCACGCTGGGCCTGGGCTACGCGAACCTCGGCACCCTGCTCATGGTGATGGGCATCCCCTACGACAGCGCCGAAGGCCGCGCCATAGCGGCGGCGCTCTCCGCCATCGTTTCCGCGGAAGCGTATGCCACCTCGGCGGAGATGGCCTCCGAGCTCGGTCCCTTCCCCCGTTTCTCCGCCAACAGGGAGGCAATGCTGCGCGTCATCCGCAATCACGGACGCGCGGCGTACGGCGCCGCGGCGGAGGAATACGAGGGGCTCTCGGTCATTCCCCAGCCCATCGACGCGCTGTTCTGCCCGCCCGACCTCATGGCGGCCGCACGCAGGTCCTGGGACAAGGCCCTTGCCCTCGGAGAAAAATACGGCTACAGAAACGCGCAGGTCACCGCCATAGCGCCGACCGGCACCATAGGGCTGGTCATGGATTGCGATACCACCGGCGTGGAGCCCGACTTCAGCCTGGTGAAGTTCAAGAAGCTCGCCGGCGGCGGGTACTTCAAGATCATCAACACCTCGATTCCTCCGGCGCTGCGCCGCCTGGGATACACGGAAGAGCAGATCCAGGAGATCACCCTCTACTGCCTTGGCCACGGGACCCTCGACGGGGCGCCCGGGGTCTCATCGGAGAGGCTCGCGGCAAGGGGGTTCACCCCCGAGGCCATCGAGAAGGTCAACGGGTCGCTCACCAACGCCTTCTCCACCGCCTTCTCCTTCACGGCCCACGTGCTGGGAAAGCCCTTCCTGGAGGACACGCTGGGCATTCCCGAGACCACATTCTCACTGGCGGGCTTCAATCTGCTTTCGCACCTGGGCTTCTCGGCTGAGGACATCGCGGCGGCGGACCTGTACGCCTGCGGGACGATGACCATCGAAGGCGCCCCGCACCTGAAGCAGGAACACTACGGCATCTTCGACACGGCCAACCCCAACGGCAAGATCGGCAAGCGCTCCATCCCGTGGAAGGCCCACATCGAGATGATGGCGGCCGTGCAGCCGTTCGTATCGGGGGCCATCTCCAAGACCATCAACATGCCCTCCTCCGCGACGGTGGATGACATCAAGGGCGCCTACCTCATGTCGTGGAGAAAGATGCTGAAGGCCATCGCGCTGTACCGCGACGGCTCGAAGCTGAGCCAGCCGCTTTCCTCCCTCATGCCCGGCTCCGACGCGGCGGCCACCGCCGTGCTCTCCATCATGAAGGACGCGGGGAAAGAGGGCATCGGCCTCGCGCTCTCCCCTACCGCGCATGGCAAGAAGCGCAACCCGCTGCCGGCGAAGCGCTTCGGCTACACGCAGAAGGCGAAGATCGGCGGCCACAGCATCTTCGTGCGCACCGGCCAGTACGAGGACGGGAC
>JBEKVA010000242.1:0-10965 GCA_049514475.1 Spirochaetia bacterium | reverse complement strand
ATATGCCGCGACCTGATACCAGCAGCATTGACAAGAAGGAGCGGGCTTCAACTTGGCGATATTGCAGTGCTCTACCTTGACAGGAACGACGGAGACGTTATTGCGCGAAAAGCTGAGCAGTACGGACTCCCCAGCTTGAGGATCGACAAGGGCGCTCCTTACCCTAAGACACCTCTAACAAGATGGCTTGAAGATTGCGCGGCTTGGTGCGCCGGCGGATGGCTGGCCGGAAGCCCACGACTGTCCGCTATTCTTCTTCGATGGCAATCGCTTTCAGGCCGACGCGGTTCCCTTGACGTTGCAGAAAAAGCACTGCTTACTGACTTTCTCCTATCCCACAGGGACAGGAAGACGCGGCTACGGGACTGGCTCTCATCTCTCTCCGACAATTTCCTTTTGGCAGCAATCGACGCGAATCCGAGAATGCGGGACGAGCGCGACGCCTTCGCGATCATCGTTGAGGCTTCGGGTGCCAACGGCGAGATTGGCAGTTGGACCGTTGAACTGTTTGCTGGACAAGGCGGTTCTCCCGAGAATCTGAACCTTATTACTCTGCACAGCGCGAAGGGTTTGGAGTTCAGGGTTGTGATCATGATGGGCATGGAACAGGGTAGAATCCCACGCTGGGATTCTGCCGATCAAGCTAAGCGAGAACAACGACGCCTGTTCTACGTGGGTCTGACGCGCGCTAAGGAAGAGGTCCATTTGATTTACTCCGGGTGGACGATGAACCAGTACGGTAGACGGTTTGAAAATGGTCCTTCGGAATTCCTGCAAGAAGTCCGGTCACGACTGGAGGAAACGGGATCGTAGGTGTTCTTGGAAGGTGCAGCAATAGCAATAATGTCGGAACAGGTCAGTTTGGGAGATATTCGCCCCGTCTCACCGCAAAGGTCTCGCCCGCTATAGGCTCTACGACGTCTTACAATGGCTGTCAACACTGGAATGACGCCAAAGAATGCCGGCACTGCACCCATTTCCCGGAGGATGAAGGCATCCAAACTGCTTGGTCGATGGACTTGTGGCTAACTCCAAGGCCGCCAGCCGCCAGACGCGCAACCATTTTCACGTCCTCATACCGTCTGTACAAGGTCGTTACAAACGATACTTGACTGGCTCGGAAAAAACGCTCGGCGAACAATAGTGCCAAGCTTAAAAAGGTGCTGCTCATTTAGGGACTTTCATTCTGTACACCTTACTGAGATAATATCCTGCGGTGGGACCATGGGAGTGGACAGATTAGCTGATTCTGGATCGGAACGGTCAAGCATGAAGTAAAGAATATGACTATACGGGAGGCACCAAATGCCGCCATATTCACCAAGTAGTCAGGAAAACAGAAGATTTAGATGGGGCTGGACTGATCAAGAACTGCTTACAGTCCTCGACCTGTACTTCAATGAACACGAGACCGACAGTCACGGGCACGAAGGCGTTGCCCGCTGTATGGGTCGCTACAATGCCAACACTAGATCGTACAACGATGGCGCAATCAATCAGAAACTTAGCGAGATCAAAGGATTGGTTGAGCGGTCACGGATGCCCCGGCATTCAGGCGAGCGAATTCAGCGACTAGTTGAAGAATGGGGAAGCAGACAGAGAGACCTTCGCAGAGCAGCGATAGCCGCGTGGAGAGACATCTTGCAAACCTATTCTGAGCCCATTCCACTGCAGGTGCGCTGCTTGATGGGGGCCGAAGACTAGGCGTGTCGATGGCGCGAAGCCATCCCCGACATCCGGCCCCTCTGCGATGCAGTCTGCAGAGAATACCACTTTCTATCTTTGATTTCTGCGACACTAGCCCATAGGGCGACGTGATTACCCTGCTGCTATGAATTTATGCGCCAGATAAGCGGTTTTCCGCCATAAACTTGCGTCAAAAGCACCGAAAGCGGCATTATCCGTCACACACTTCAAGTAAAAGCGTACCAATGAGCGTGCCACATGCTACACCAATGGCAAGACTACGGGACCTCTTACCCTGTTTCATTCTGAGTCACGTAGCATTGAAATAGCCCGAAGGTTCGATTCCCCAAAGCGCTAGAGAACTTGACCTCCCAGCGAGCTTAAGGGCGCTTTCCCTGAAGTGGCCGGCTGTCAGCAGGGAGGGTAGATCGCTATTCGCCCTTGAGGATTTCCCTAAAGACTTTGGTGATCGTGGGATTTGCCATGTCATCGTTCATTAATACAAGATAACTGTGTCCTGCGCCCATGGGCGTTCTTGAGCACGCGAAGTCGAGACAATCAAAGTAGGGGCTCGCTCGGGTAAGAACCTGATACTTATATTGGAAGACTCTTGCCTTGTCCAACCATCGATCGGTGACGACAAGGATCGAAAGCCTTTGCCCGTACAAACCTACGCTGCCCGGCCTTGCCATCTTAGCACTTGTCTTCCGACGCACATTTACTCGGGACAAGGGCAACAGGACCGCGGCCTTAGCAGAGGCCCGCGCCAACCGATCTGCAGCCTTGTTGTGGATGTCCTTCGCATGACCTTTTACACAATTGAACTTGACTTTCCAGCCAGCGCTCTTCATCGCCTTGACCAGGTCTTCCCAGAGATTCGCGTTCGCTACTGCCCGTCCCCTAGAATTGTGCCACTTATGCATAGACCAGTAGAAGACGGCGTCCGCACGGTTTTCAGTCACATAGCGGGAGTCGGTGTGCACAACAATTCGCTGCAGGCCCGCATAAGCCGGATGCGCCATGGCCTCTCTGATAACCACCGCACAGGCATGGAGCTCCATCTGATTGGGGGTTGTGGCCTTGAACCCGATGATCGGCACATCCATTTCCTCATCATTGCCAGCGTCGTTGATGATAACCAGTCGAATCCCAACGCCGCCTTTTCGCGCGTCGTTCCACAGCGTTGATCCGTCAGCATAGACGTTAACGGCACCCTCGACCGAACTTGATAACATTTGGAGTTCCTGCCAGCGAAAGCATTTTGCACCATTGGCAATCAACCTGCAAGGAGTGCCCTGGGATAATGCCATCAATCACTACACCCCCGGCACACTTGCCGCAACAGACCACTCGCGCCGTATCAGCCACTCCGCAGGGGACCTCCCACCGGCAGCTTGTCCAGGAGAAAGCCGCTGTAACTCAGGATCACCATGAGGATGCTGTTGAAGTCATGAGCAACCCCTCGCGCGAGACTCCCGATGGCCTCCATTTTTTCCACCTGCGGGGAATGTACGGGAGCTGTACTCGGTCTACGACCTGCGGTATGCCGCGGCGCTGACCTCCTGGAACACCTTCTCTGACGCGTGATCGGCGTAGACCTCGAACACCGCGCCGCTCGTGTGCCCGGTCGCGCTCATCACCTTCCACGCCTCGAGGCGGTCGGCCATCCGAGTCGCGTACAGGTGGTGCCTATTACGTCGCCGATTGACCAGAAGGCCAAGTGGCGACCATCGCTTTCATCTACGATGAAGGCATCAGGCAATGTTCAATCCTCAGGGTGTTCATCCAAGTAGTTCCCGACTACGGCGCACCAGTGCACAAGCGTTGAGTCATCAGGGACTCGAATTGTTCCTGCACCTATAAGCATCGCCACAGTACCCCGGACGAGCCCCTGGTAGTGGCCGGCTTTCATCGCTTCTATATGTGTCGTGTATTCATCCAAGATCACTTTCTGGTAATCGTGCCACCGGACATCAAGCTCTTGGCCAATAATTTGCGCACACCCTGCCACGCCGACGAGCGTGGCCAGTATAGCGACGATAAACACCTTTCTCATTGGAGTCCCCCCTTAGCCAACCTACTCTCGCATCCTTATTCTCGCAACCCGCTCGGGCCGCCCTCACTTTGCACGGCTTCTCTGGCGGCATCGAAGCTATCACCGAACCGGCTCCTGTCCGATAATGAGGTTAAGGGAAAACAGCAAATGGAAAAAGACGATACGATCGGCCACTGGTCACTGGAGAAGCTTGACCTTCTGAAGAAGTACCTTCTGGCCTATGTGACCGTTCTGAAAAAGCAGGGCTCCATCAAAGGGTACGAGTACATCGACGGTTTTGCCGGCACTGGAAGACCCAAAACCCGCGACGAACAGCGCTATGTCGAAGGTTCTCCGCGGGTGGCGTTGAGTCTATCAACACCGTTCACCAAGTACCACTTCATCGAGATCTCGGACTGGAGAATTAAGAAGATGGAGGCGATGAAGCGGGACTTCCCAGACCGGGAGATCGAGATCTATCCCGGGGACTGCAATGAAGTGCTGTGCGGTCAGATCGTTCCCAGCTTGCCGTATTCCAGCTACAAGCGGGCGATCGCGTTCCTCGATCCCTTTGGAATGTCGATAGAGTGGGACACGCTCAAGGCGATTGCGAGCACGAAAACCATCGAGGTGTTTGTCAACTTCCCGGTGATGGACATCAATCGGAACGTCCGGCGAAAGGACGAGAGCAGGATTCCGGAGGAATCCAGAGAACGGAT
Organism: Spirochaetia bacterium; assembly: GCA_049514475.1. GTDB lineage: Bacteria > Spirochaetota > Spirochaetia > SZUA-6 > Fen-1364 > Fen-1364. The sequence continues at coordinate 6,525 of JBEKVA010000242.1, read as the reverse complement.
GGATCGGTTCTGGGGACCTGGATGGGAGGGTGAGATCTTCGAGGTGCAGAGGGACCTATTCGGCGAAGAAAGGACCGTCTTGAAGCGCCAATCGGCGAAAGACCTGGGGTACCGCTATCAGAAGCGCCTTCTGGAGATCTTCAGGTACTGCACGATCCCCGTGGTCCTGCGAAACAGCACGAACGCCCCTCTGTACTGCCTCATTTTCGCCGGCCACAACCAGACGGGCAAGAAGATCGCAGAAGGGATCTTCGGGAAGTTTGAAAGGATGGGGTAGGAAGATTTTTGCGAAGCCAACCTTGCAATATGGTATCCTATAGGCATGGCGCAGCAGACCAGCATCGAGTGGACTGAATCCACCTGGAATCCGGTAACCGGGTGCGATCGTATCTCGCACGGCTGCGACCACTGTTATGCCGAACGGATGGCCCTCCGACTTCAGGCAATGGGGAGCCAACGCTACAAGGACGGATTTCGGCTCACGATCCACGAAGACGTCTTTGACGTTCCCCTTCGATGGAAGGAATCCCGGTTGATTTTCGTGAACTCGATGTCGGACCTCTTTCACGAGAAGGTACCGCCGGAAGTCATCAAGAGGATCTTTCGCACAATGAATCAGGCATCTTGGCACACTTTCCAGATTCTCACCAAACGCCCGTTCGAGCTCGTGAAACTCGCGGACGAGCTGAACTGGACGCCGAACATCTGGATGGGAGTCACGGTCGAATCCAGCCGCTATGTCCACAGGATCGAGGCGTTGCGAAGGGTCCCCGCGGGTGTCCGGTTCGTTTCGTTCGAGCCCCTTCTTTCGGCGATTCCTAAAACGGCGTCACTGAAGGGAATCCACTGGGCTATTGTCGGGGGAGAATCCGGACCAGGCGCGCGGCCGATGGATCCGCGGTGGGTTACCGGCCTCCGAACCCTATGTCGAAAGCACAGTACAGCCTTCTTCTTCAAACAGTGGGGTGGCTTCAACAAGAAGGCGACGGGAAGAATCCTCGATGGCAGAACCTGGGACGAAATGCCCGTCATCACTGAATCTCGCTCGGTCCCTGCCGCAGCTGTAAGATAAGTGAGCAAACCTGACGCCAGAACAGAACCTCAGCGTTTCTTCTTTGGATTCCTGATAGTCTCCGTGACCGTGGTACTCGGCCGCCGCTTGGCCTCGCTTGCCCTCACGAATTGTCCCGTTCTCGCATCGCGAACGGCCTTGTGAGTATTTGGTCTTTTTGCCATAGAAATCCTCTCTTACGAATCGACCGGCGGGGTTCACTTTTTCATTCATTTGACTATTCGTAGCCTTCTCCTAGAGTGCTCATAGAGTTCACGGAAAGTCTCCTCAGAGATGCACAAAAGCCTAATGAGATCCTTGTCTGAGTATTTTAGCTCCTCGCGATAAGTGGCTATGAGTTCATCTGCAAGGGACGGCGACTCGACGGGAATTGGCACTGGTTCTCGAACCCGATATGGGGCCATCAGCTGCATCAGGTATCGATATCGATTCCCATCGACGATCCCGAGGTCTTTCGCCCGTCGGATGAGTGCGGCCATGGAAACTTTCCATTTCCTTTTCAGGTCAGCAAAATCAGCAAGCTTTCTTGCCTGACGGAGCTCCGCAGCAATTGATTCTTCAGGGAGAAGAAACTCTTCTGCAAAAGCCCATGCTTCCCTTTCCGCGTTGGCGGACGGGATGCTATGCATGACGATATGCCCGAGCTCGTGCGCAAGGCTTAGTCTTTCGCGGTCACCTGGAAATGCTTCATTCACGAACACCAAAGGCCTGAGCCCATCGCCGATCAGGGTGAACCCGTCTAGGTGCCTGGATTCGAATGCCTCCAGGAAGACGAAGATGCCATGGTCCTCCAACAAGTCGACCATGCTCGCTACCGGGCCCGTTGGAACTCGGAAAGCGGCACGAATCGCCAGGGCGACATTCTGAGGCGACCCTCCGTAGTCCGGCGGAGATTCGCCACTGCTTCGGCCTTTTCCTGAGGACGCTTCCCGAGACTAGCCCGCTTCCTATGAATAGGCGTCAGCGGGGGAAAAAGGTTCCCCTGCATCTGGAAGAACTCTGGTGGAAATTGAAGGGCCCCAGCAATCGCGCGTAAGTTGTCTCTACCTGGCGCCTGTAGACCATGCTCGAAGCGAGAGAGCTGCCCTTGCGAAAGGCCGGTCTGCTTGCTGAGTTCCATTTGAGTCCTGCCGCGAATCTTGCGCGCAAGGGAAAACATCTCGGAGTTGAAGCGGTCTCGCTCTTCACGTTTCGCCATCAGAAGCCTCTTGATTGCGTGGCCGGACCCTTCTCCTTCTTTCCACCGGAACCCCGACCTCGAAATCTATGCTCTGCTGGATCCGGTTCGCTGAAACTTCGACGCTCCAGGCAATTGCGCCCTCATGGTCAGGACACAGGAAGGCTATTTCGTCAAGCATGCCGCTTTCAGTGTTCAGAACATAGCCGAGATATGCGTTAGTCGCCTTGAAAGGCAATAGTTCCAAACTCCGCTGGGTATTGAAAAGCGTGGCCGAAATCGTGCGGTTCACGGAGGGAACCTTTTTCCCGCCAAACTTCTTGAGCTTCTTCACCCTGATGAGCAAGCGACTTTCGTGCCCGATGAAGCGGCCCCGCCGGTCATCGATAAACTGGAAGCCGGGCAGTTCTCCCAGCCTGCCTTTCAGCCCGGCGAATATGTAGTCGTTTATCAGGGCCGCCTTCGACCGCGGCGAGACGACAAGCAATTCTTCGCGGTGGAGGTCATAATAGTGCCTGACCGCCTCAAGGAAGGTCGCTTCTAGAGCTTCACCGTATGAACTGCATAGGCTTTCGACATGCTCTTTCGCGTTCATGTTGCTATCCTACCGATATTCCGTAAGATTGTCAAGGATTATTCTGCGTCTTGGTAGTAAAATATCCAGAAGGAAAGAAGTCCATCTCGGGTGTTTCGGGCTCCAGGCATGCCAGTAGCAGAACGGTCTTTTTTCTGTTCCGCCCCGACCCGGCTGTCCAGAAGTCCCGAACGAGCAGCTCGATTCGCTGATGAATAGGCGGGGTTTCCGTCAATTCACCAGAGTCCATCGCTCTCGTTGGCTGTCAACAAATAGGTCGCCTGTCTGACCTGAGATCACTCCCAATTCTTGACACGGCAGAGTGATTGCCTGAATGGTGGAAGGGGAATACCTATGAAGCTGGGACCCAACTCCGGTCCCTTTCTGCCTGCTCTTCCCGATAAGATCCGCTTATCGAGAACTATCGAAAGCTTCATAGGAGTGTCCCGGTCTCTCCCAAGTTCAATCGGAATCTCACGTTTGATCTGCCAAATCCACCTCGTAGGTGTAGGACCTTGCGCGGGGATTTTAGAAGTGGATAATTGGCTCGCCTCTGAAGAAGTGTACAACTGCCAAGAACAACCACGGTGCTCGCCAGTAGATCATGCCAGCGATGAAGGCCAGTGGTATCAGGATCTCAATAAAGCCGACAACAATCTGTCCAAACAGATGGCCCCAGGTTGGGCCGGCTTGGGCATTCTGATTGTGATGCCTACGTAATGTCAGTTTCCGGGGCGGATGCCACATCATCCCCTCGGTGATCCGAACGTCTGGGTTGAAGCGGCTCCAAGCCACTCCGCCAATCTCATCATTGCGCGACGCTTGGATAGTACCCTTCTGGGATAACTCGACATTCTCTCTCATTGTGGATAGATTCTTCTTCTCTATTCGTTACTGAGCGTTCCATCTCTCAACCTTCCTGACCTACCGTTTTGCCTCGCTCCAATCCCTCGCCGCTCAAAAGACATGCGGGGTATTTGTCCACGTTTCTATTCGTTCTCGATTATATCCTTCTGCTTTATATATTGCAATCGCAAACCAGAGGACGCGCGCCGCCTCAGCAGACAAAGGTTGCGCCGTTTTTTTTTCTTGACATCCTGGATTGAATCGGCTATGCTTTCTTGGTCGTAAGATTTCGTGACTGTCCCGCAGCGACAAACACTGCCCCCGAGCGATTCGGGGGTTTCGTATTATTGAGGCCCGTCGTCAAGCCGACCTTAGTCTCCATACAGCGCGTGACGCTTCATGCATACAGATATGAAATAATCGGTCAAAAGGTGACTTCTCCTGTCCATAAACGGTCTTCGGTCTACTTTGGCGAACTCAAAGACTCGCTGGATATTAACAACCCCGCTCGTGAAAATGTGATATTATCCGATTCGTGCAAATGGCGTCTTCAGAATGTTTCAATAACGGGGAGTAGCACGGTGCGGAGTACTTGGCTCGGGGCATCGCCTCCCTCCTTCAACTTATCCAGAGCCAGTATCAGCACCGGATTAGGCTCTATCAATGGTCCCGCAATGCAGCAGCTTCTGCTGGATGGTTCTGGCGTACATGCGCGGCATATAGGGCGACTTACTAATGTTTTTTACTTCAGCCATAGGAGGCAACCAAATGAGTGTTCAGGCGTTGATTAATGGAGTTTGGACAGATGTTGCCGATGTCGCGGCACCTCCTGGTGTAGTGTCGATGTGGCCGGCTGCATTTGTCAATTCGGGTGGAGTTTTCGTCGGCCCAAACACAGGCTGGCTGGCCTGCAACGGCCAAGCGGTGTCCCGCACTCTCTATGCGGCCCTATTTCAGGCAATTGGAACAATCTGGGGCGTAGGGGATGGCTCCACCACTTTTAATCTTCCAGATTTACAGGAAGCCGCACCTGTAGGTGCGGGTACGTCCCTTCGTGCCGAAGTAACGCATGATATTTTCAATTTAGCCCAATTCAAAGATGATCAAGAACAGGGCCACATCCATCCAATTGGAAACGCTGTTCATAACGGGTCGGGTTACTACATGCCTGGCGGTGGTGGTCCAATAACGTGTGACACCTCAATCATACAGGCAACGGGAGATCCAACAGCTGATTCTCATGGCAACGGTACTCCACGAACAGGTATCGTCACTCGTGGCAAGCGCATCGGCGTTAACTTCATCATAAAGACTTGAAGGAGGCAAACATATGTCAGTTCAAGTCTTTAGCAATGGTGCCTGGGTTGATGCGGCAGATCTTGCAGCCCCTCCTGGGACAGTCCTACTATGGGGTGGTCCATCTTATCTAGTAGGTGGGGTATATACTGGCCCTAATACTGGTTGGTTAATTTGCAATGGTCAAGCGATTTCTCGTCTGACATATGCAGCACTCTTCGCTGTTCTTCAAACAACCTGGGGAGCAGGAGATGGCTCCACCACCTTCAACCTCCCCGATTATCAGGAAACCGTTCCCATTGGTGTTGGAAATAGTCCTCGCGTAGAGGTTGCTCATGATGTCTACACATTAGCCCAATTTAAAGATGATCAAACACAGGGCCACATCAACACTATAGCTAATGCAATTCATAACGGCACAGGTTATTATATGTTCAATGGCGGTGGCCCAATTGTGTGCGATGTTTACGATGTAACTGCAACGGGAGATCCAACAGCTGATTCTCATGGCAACGGTACCCCACGAACAGGTTCCGTCACTCGTGGCAAGCGCATCGGCCTTAACTTCATCATAAAGATCTAGTCCGGGAGATACAGCATGAAAGAATATGTACCTGGCCAGGGTTCGTATAAGGTCGAGGAAGCTGGGGCCTTAACAGGTATCGGAACATCCTACGATGTTGACCATCATTTCGGCACCCTGACATTTAAGCGCCACGACATAAATATCAAGGCTCGTGGTGTTGATATCAACCTTTCCTCTGTTTTCAATTCTGACCACATGTACTCGACTTTCATGCCAATCGTCTCCAAGAGCGATGGTCCATCAGGTGGTGTTGGTGTTTCCACTCCAATCCCGTCCTCCTTGATGACTCTTCCATTCAACCAAACCAACTTCTATCGTATTGCGAGCGGATGGTCCTGGAATCTCCCGTATCTTCTTACAGGCGTCAACGCTTCAGGTGGTCCTCAATCAGCTCCAGCTGGCTGGGACATTTTCAAGTATTGCGATGGCGCGGGGAAGATCTTTGATCTTCTTTCCGTCATATCTCAGGAAGCATGGGACGACGGCACTGAACACGGTGGGGGCAATCACTGTTGGACAGAAGGCTATGAAGTTACCTATGCTCCCGAAGTCACGGCTCTCGGCGGTTCAACAAGAACCAACGGTGCAGGTTCCATAGGATACAGCAGAGTTACAATTGTTGTTCCTGAAATCCAGCAAGTGATTGTCTGTTGGGTGATTCGTTCTGGCTCAACGGCCCCGTATGATTTCACAGTCAACATGCAAACTGGTTCGGGCTATGGCCCTCCAGTCGCCTACCTGTCTGATGGCAAAATTGCCAAGTTCACTTCCAAAGGTCTAGTTGCCTCAATTACTGATCCTGCACAGAAGAACACTCTTTCTTACCAGTACGTCAGTGGGTATGATGCCCTGATTGGCATTGTAACTCAGTCCACTAGTAGGAAGAATTTCGCCATTGCTGCAGCTGATTTTGCTAAAATCAAAGTTGGTGACTTGATCATCATTGGAGATGAAATCAAGGTAATTCACTCTTT
>JBEKVA010000241.1:6519-8602 GCA_049514475.1 Spirochaetia bacterium | reverse complement strand
TCATGGTAGCGCTCCAGGAGCTCGTCGTCGATGCGCGGCTTGTAATAGAAGCCTTCGGTGTAGCCCAGGGAGCTGAGCTCCAGCAGGTTCCTGTAGCCGGTCACGCTGCGGGCCAGCAGCACCAGGTGGTGGTGCCGGGTGCCCTTCTCGCTTCCCGCCTTCTCGGCCCGGCCCCCTGGGGCCTTGTAGAACTCGGAGCCGATGATGGGTGTCACCCCCTGCTTCCTGCATTCCTTATAGAATGCGAGGGAGCCGAACATGTTCCCGTGGTCGGTGAGCGCGAGGCGATCCATGCCCAGGTGCTTTGCCCGGGCAACAAGTGCATCAATGGTAGAGGCACCGTCGAGGAGGGAGTAATCGGAATGGCAATGCAGATGCACGAACGGTGTCACGCGGTGTTCATCCCCTCCCCAGCCGATGATAGCCGGGAGAGAAGGGGATGTAAACAGGCCGTAGTCCCGCCACGGACGCCGTGATAATCTGGGCCCTGCGCAGAGGAGGCGGCAGGACACATGGCGTGGTTTGCGGGCAGGAACTGGAAGAGGGAAGAGCTTGTGGCGCGCATCGGCGACCCGCTGCAGATTGCGGGCGCGCGCGGATCCATCCTTACCGACGGCAAGGCCGACGGGGTGCGGGCAATCGAGGTGAGCACGGGAGGGGGGCTGAGCTTCACGGTGCTCCCCGGGCGCGGCATGGACATTCCCTTCGCCTCCTACAGGGGCACATCGATCGGGTTCTTCTCCGGGACGGGCATCACCTCCCCCGCGTATTACGCGGAACCCGGCCTGGAGTGGCGGCGCAGCTTCTACGCCGGGCTTCTCACCACCTGCGGCATTGCCAACGCCGGCGCGCCCAGCGTCGATGAGGGCAAGGCCTTCGGCCTGCACGGACGGCTGTCCAACGCCGCCGCGGAGAACCTTTCGACCGACCAGGACTGGGAAGGGGATGAGTTCGTCATCCGGCTGAAGGGGACGATGCGGGAATCCGAGTCCATGGTGGAGAACCTCACCCTCACGCGGCGCATCGAGACGCGCCTGGGCGCAAAGGGCTTTCGCCTCCACGACACCGTCAGTAACCGCGGGTTCTCGCCCCAGCCCCTCATGATGCTGTACCACTGCAATTTCGGCTTCCCGCTTCTCGGCCCGGCCGCCCGCATCGTCGCGCCGATTCGGAAAAGCGAGGCGCGCGACGAGGAGGCACGCAAGGACCGCGGAGTCGAGGAATGCCTGAACTTCCCCGAGCCCATCCAGGACTACCAGGAGAAGGTCTTCTTCCACACCCTTGCCGACGGGGCCGACGGGCGCACATTCGTGTCCCTGCTCAACCGCGACGTGGGCGGCGGTCAGCCGCTGGGGATCGTGATGCGCTGGAACCAGAAGGAGCTTTCGACATTCACGGAATGGAAGATGCCCCGCAGGGGGTTCTACGTCCTCGGGATGGAACCCGGCACCATGACACCCGTCGGGCGCGGTGTGCTGCGGGAGAAGGGAACGCTCCCGCTCCTGGACGGCCAGGCCACCGCGGAGGTCACCATCGATTTCGAGATCCTGGACACGACGGCGCAGCTCGACGAGATGGAGAAGCAGGCAAAGAGGCTCGGCGGAAAGTAGCGCCGGCGGCCGCGGGAGGCAGGGCGGCACGCGGCACCGCCGCGGGCGGTCGGCGCTCAGAGGTGATTGCCTTCGCCCACCTCGGCAACGGCCTCGATCACCCTCTCGATCTCCTCCACGGTGTGAGAGGCAGAGAGGGGAAGGCTGATGCAGGACTGGTACGTCTTCAGCGTCTGGGGAAAGTCCTCCGGCTTCAGCCCGTAGCGGTCCCTGTAGTAGCTCATCATGTGCAGCGGGATGAAGTGCACCGACACCCCGATCCCCCTCTGCTGAAGAAGCTCGATGAACCGGTCACGGCCTATCGAGAGCTTCTGCAGCTCGAGGCGGATGATGAACAGGTGCCAGGCATGGTCCTCGGCGGACGGAGGAACGCGAAGAAAATCCAGTCCGCTGAAGGCGGCCAGGTAACGCTGGGCAACGGCGCGTCTGCGCTCGAGGAAGGTCTGCGCCTTTCGCAGCTGCACGCGGCCGAT
>JBEKVA010000241.1:0-6503 GCA_049514475.1 Spirochaetia bacterium | reverse complement strand
ATCGTAGTTCCACGACGCGCCATTTGCCGAGTAGCGGTCCCACACGTCCCTGTCGATTCCGTGCAGACGCATGACGCGCATCCGACGCGCCGCCTCCTCGTTGTCGGTCACCACCATCCCGCCCTCGCCCGTGGTGATGGTCTTTGTCGCGTAGAACGAATACACACCGACGTCCCCCAGGGTGCCGGCAAAGCGCCCTCCCTGTCGCACGGGAAATGCGTGCGCCGCATCCTCGACCACGGGCACCCCGTACTTCAGGGAGAGATGATGGATGGCCTCCATGTCGCAGGGAAGCCCGGCGACGTGCACGGGGATGATGGCAGAGACACGCCGGCCCGCCGCGCTCAGGCTCTCCAGGGCCGACTCCAGTGCCGCCGGATCGATATTCAGCGTCCTGGGGTCGATATCGACAAAGCACGGGTCGGCGCCCAGGTACCGGGCCACCTCCGCGGTTGCCGCGAAAGTGTACGGCGTGGTGAGAACGATGCTTCCCGGGCTGACCCCGAGTGCCTCCAGGGCCAGGTGCAGGCCGGCGGTGGCGGAGCACATGGCCAGGGCGTAACGGGCACCCACGAAGCTGGCGAACTCCGCCTCGAAGCGGGCCGCCTCCTGCCCTGTGGTGAGCCATCCCGAGCGCATCACGGAGATCACGGCCTCCTCCTCCTCCTGTCCCAGGGACGGGCGGAAGAAGGGGATGAAGGGAACCGAGACTGCGCTGCTCATCGCGGCCCCTAGAACTCGGGCTCTTCCTGCGAAGGGCCGAGGCCGGGAATGACCTCTTCCAGGACCGCGCGGAGCTGCCGGCGGTTGCGAAAGAGCGCCGCGTGGTGGGGATCGTAGTAGCAGATGGGCTTCAGGCGCTCAAGCACAGAGACGATCTTTCCGTTGATCAGCGTCTTCCTGTCCAGCTTCAGGATCTTCGAATGGGCCGTGGCAACAGGCGTCTCGGTGACGGCGTGCAGCTTTTCCAGCAGCTTCTCCCCCTTGCGCAGCCCCGTGTAGATGATGGGGATGTCGGTGATCGGCTCGTAGCCGTAGAAACGGATCATCTGCTCGGCCAGGTCCTTTATCGAAACGCTGTCACCCATGTCCAGCAGGTAGACCTCTCCGCCGCAGCCCACCCCGCCGGCCTTCAGCACCAGGGAGGAAGCCTCGGGGATGGTCATGAAGAACCGCCGCGTCTCGGCGTGCGTGACGGTCACGGGACCGCCGGTGAGGATCTGCTTCCTGAAGAGGGGCAGGATGCTCCCTCGGGAGCCCAGGACATTGCCGAAGCGAACGACGAGGAACTGCTTCCCGCCCTTGCCTTCGCGCAGGACGATCTCCTCGGCAAGGAGCTTTGAGGCGCCGTATACGCAGCTGGGCTCCACTGCCTTGTCGGTGGACACCAGCACGAATCTCTGCACGCCGTTTCGTTTCGAGGCCTCGACGATGTTCTTCGTGCCGAAGACGTTGTTCTTCACCGCCTCAACAGGGTTGGCTTCCATGAGCGGCACGTGCTTGTGCGCCGCCGTGTGGAAAACGATGTTCGCCTGCGTGCGCTTGAGGATGAAGCTCAGGTAGTCACCGTCCTGGATGTCCCCGATGATCGGGACGATGGTGGCCTTCTCCCCCACCCCTTCGCCCTGCAGCTGGCGGAGCTCCCGCTCGATTCCGTAGATGCTGTTCTCACCGTGGCCGAAGAGGTACAGCCTCTCCGCCTTGCCCTCCAGGAGCTGGCGGCAGAGCTCGGAGCCGATGCTCCCCCCCGCTCCCGTGACCAGGACCCGGGTGCCGCGCACGTACTCGAGGCTCTTCTTCAGATTCACCCGCACGGGGCTGCGCGCCAGGAGGTCCTCGGGGTCGATCTCGCGCGCCTGGATGAGGTGGGCCTCGCCGTCGAGGATCTGCGCGATCTGGGGGACAATGCGGATGCGGGCAAACTTCGCCCGGCGCAGGATGGCATAGATCCTGGCAAGCTGCTCGCGTGTTGCGCTGGGAATGGCGATGATCGCCTCATCGGCGGGAGTCGTCCTGATGATGCGCGCCGCGGCCTCGATGGGCCCCAGCACAGGAACGCCCCCGATGCGGGTGCCGATCTTCACCGGGTCGTCGTCGAGGAATGCCACAACGGAGCCGAAGACGCGCTTTGCGGCGATCTCGGCGGCAATAGTCGTCCCTGTGAAGCCGGCCCCTACGATATAAATGGTATTGCGCGAATCATCCGCCATATCATTGAATGTCGGATGGATTTGAAGGCCTCTGGATGCCTACATTTCCGGGGGTGCGTCGCCTGGGGCGGCCGCTCCTGGCGGCATGTGGCCGGCCGCTCCTGGCTTGGCAGCCGCGGGGGCCACCGGCGGCATCTCAGCCGCCTCCAGGGCCTCGAACCCGAAGTCGACCTCGAAGGAGTTGTCGTACATCGCCAGGCGCACCTTTGCCCGTCCCTTGCGCCGGTCGACGCGCACGATCATCCCCTCAAGCCCTTTCAGCGGACCGGCGAGCACCCGGATGCGCCTGTTCTCGTCGAAATACACGCGCGACTTTTCCACGATCTCCCCGAAGGAGAGGAAATGCGAAAGAAGCTGCTGATCGCGCGGCTCCAGGGGAGTGATGTTGGTATTGGAAGGGAGGAACCTGACGAATCCCGGAACGTTCTTCAGCGCGCGATAATCACCGGGGTCGATGCCCTCCGATTGTATGAAGAGGTACCCGGGAAAAATGGGGGCAAGGGCATCCTTCCAGGATCCCCTGCGCCTGATGCGAAGCCTGCGGCGGGGCCACAGAAGCCGCAGCGCCCCTTCCCGCGCCTGCAGCCGGGCGAGGGAGAGGAATCTGGCTTCGGTCCCCGTCCAGATCTGGATGGCAAAGAACGGCATGTGCTCCTGTCGTGCGCCTGAGAGCCCGCGCGCTTCCAGGGAAAAAATATCATCCAGTGCATGTTTCATCAAGGGTCAGCATCCTCGGGCCCCTTCTGCCGATAAGGATTCCAGGAGGCCGTATGCCTGTCATTGACCGCGGTTCCGCCAGGAGCGGAAGGCCGTTCATACCTGCACTTCTCCTGTTGGCTCTTTTTGCAGCGGCTTCCCTCCCGGCACAGACGCTCCTTCTCTCGGTGCGGGAGACCTCCGGCGGGACCGACCTACCGGCGCCGCTTCCGGCCTCCGATGGACTGCAGAGCAGCCTCTTCGACAGGGGATTCATCGTCTTCGACATGACGGCGGGTTCCCCCCGTCCCAGCACGAAGGAGCTGGCAGCCGCCGCCAGGTCATCGGGCGCGCAGGCGGCCCTCATGGTCAAGGTTGAATACACTGAGCCCCCCCGCGGCGCCAGTCTCTCCCAGTTGTCCGCCACCGCGAGCTTCTCCCTCATCGATCCTGACACTGGCGACCAGAAAATAAAGGGTAGGGAAGAGGCGAGCAACCGGCGGCGGGAAAAGCCGCTCACCCTCGCCGAGCTCGGCAGAGAGATCGGCGGGCGCGTGGCAGCGAGGGTCATTGCCGCATTCACCGACGGAAAATCCTCCCCCTGAAGGGTTCCGGCCGCTCGCACTCCCGGGTGATTTCAGGTTATTATTGTAAAGTGCCGGTGAGAGCTGCGGAAAAATCTGGTCAGACACTCTCCCTTTTTTCCGATCATCTAAGGAGGAGAATCATCGTATGAAGAGATGGATCGGCTGTGCCCTGCTCCTCGTGCCCCTCCTCCTCGGAGCGGCCGACTTCTGGGATGGAAATGCCGCCCTGCAGAGGGGGGATGCTGCTTTCGAGAGTGGAGCATTCGCCGCCTCCAACTCTTTCCCGCAAGACACGCGCATCCTCGTCACAAACCTGGACACGGGCAAGAGCACTCAGGCAACCGTCACGCGGCGCATCAGCTCGCAATCCGATATCCTGGTTCTCCTTTCCCCCGTGGCCGCCACGGCGCTGGGCATTGCGCAGGGGACCATGGCGAGCGTTCGGGTCACCGTCATCACCGCCCCGGAAGCCCCGCGCACGGCGCAGCCGGGCGAGCAGATCTACAGCGAGGACCCAGACGTGAATCCCGGCGCCGCTTACGGCGGGCCGACGCAGCCCACGGAGCCACCGGCTGAAACGGCGCAGCAGCAGGAGCCGCCTTCCCAGGACACCACTCCGCAGGCGGATACGGCCATTGTCACAGCGCCGCCGACAGAGGAGCCCGCGCAGGCCGTGGAGAACACTCCCCCGGCAGATACGCAGCAGCAGCAAACGGTGGAGACCCAGCCTCCTGTCACGGAGCCTGCCCCGCAGGCAACGGCAGCCGAGCAGAAGCAGGCAGAGGATGAGGCGATCATTGCCGATGCGCAGGCCCGCGCGCCTCAGAAGCAGCTGTTCCTGCCGCCGCGGGAAGACCCGAAGTTCGCCTACCATCCGCCGACCGGGCAGCCTGAGCAGACGGCAACCGGCGGGCAGATCACATCGGTCACCGGTGAGACCACCCCTCCCGCGGCGGGTCAGTCCGAGAACGCCCCGCTCGCGGAAGCCGCGGCGCCCGGAGAATCGGTCCCGCAGGAAATCGTGGGCGTTGCAGCGAAGCCTCCCGCGAAAGCAAGCGCAGCGGCTGCCGCCAACGGTCCCCTGCCGGAAGCGCCAAAGCCCGCAGAGCCGAAACCTGCCGCCAGCGTCACGCAAACGGCCCAGGCGGTCCCGGAGAAGCCCCAGCCGAAGCCGACGGTGAAGCCTGCCGCCAAGCCCCTGGTGACGCCGAAGGCCCCTGTCGCCGCATCGGCGCCTCTGCCCCGCTCCGACAGGCCGGGCACGTATTTCCTGCAGCTTGCCGCGTACGGCTCGGAAAAGGGCGCGCAGGACCTGGCCGCGACACTCACCCCGACGTATCCGACCCTCGTCGTCTCTCCCCAGGGAGCCGGCACCCCGGTGTATCGCGTTGTCATCGGCCCGTTGAACAAGGCTGAAAGCGGCACCCTCCTCACCTGGTTCCGTTATCGCGGCTTCCCGGATGCATTTCTGAAGCAGCAATAGCCGGGCCCGCGGACGGAGCGCCGGCCTGTGACGCGAAGGGAAGCGGAAAAAAGGGCTGCCGAGCTTTCGCGCGCCCTCAGGGACTACCAGCACGCCTACTACGTGGCAAGCCGTCCCCTCGTCTCTGACAGGGAATACGATGCGTTGTTCGACCAGCTCCTCGCGCTGGAGAAGGCCTTTCCCGATCTCGCCGCGGTGGATTCCCCGACACGGCGTGTCGGCTCGGACCTCACCCAGGAGCTGCCCGAGGTTGCCCACACCATCCCCGTCCTGAGCCTCGACAAGTCCTACACGCACGAGGAGCTCGCCTCGTGGATCGCAAAGAGCGCGCGCTCCGCGGAGCAGGATCTGTCTTTCGTCTGCGAGGAGAAGATCGACGGGGCATCGATCGTCCTGTACTACCAGAAAGGCCAGCTTGCCCGGGCGGTCACGAGGGGCAACGGCCTGGTGGGAAACGACGTCACCGGCAACGTGAAGACAATCGGCGCGGTCCCCCTGCGCCTCTCCCGACCGGTGAATGTCGCCGCGCGCGGTGAGATATTTCTTGCCCGCAGCCTTTTCGCCGGGATCAACGCGAAGATGGAAGAACCCTACGCCAACCCGCGCAATCTCGCCTCGGGGACGCTCCGCCGGGTGAAAAGCAGCGAGGTAGCCGACATCCCGCTCAGCATCTACGTCTACGAGGGGTTCTTCGATCGGCCCCCGCGGACGCACCGGGAGATCCTGCAGGAGCTGGAGGACCTCGGGTTCCGCCTGAACCCCCGCGTGGGTTTCTTCTCCGACGGCCCCTCGGAGCTGGCCGCGGTACGGGAACGGCACCCGCGCTGGCAGACGGGGTCGCTGGACATGGTCGGAGAGTTCCTCGAATCAGAGCGCACTGCCCGTGAGAGCCTGGACTACGAGATCGACGGCATCGTGGTCAAGGTGGACCAGATCGCCGTCCGCGAGCGGCTGGGTTATACGGGCCATCATCCCCGCTGGGCCATCGCCTTCAAGTTCGAATCCGCCCAGGGAGAGACCGCCGTGAAGGCCATCGAGGTCCAGGTGGGGCGCACCGGCAGGATCACCCCGGTTGCGCGGGTGGAGCCGGTGGTCATCTCGGGTGCCACCATTGCCAACGTCACCCTTCACAACCAGGAATACATCGACATGCTCGAGCTCGCCCTTGGCGACCGGGTGGCCGTCTCCCGGCGCGGGGACGTGATCCCGGCGGTGGAGCGCGTGGTGGAAAAAAACGAGACGGGGGCCTCCACCTGGAAGCTTCCCGATGCCTGCCCCACGTGCCGCACGCCCCTCGTTCTGCGGGGAGCCCACCACTTCTGCCCGAACGCCGCCTGCCCCGACCAGGTGCGCGGCAGGCTCGCCTTCTTCGTGGGACGGGGCCAGATGGACATCGAGGGGCTGGGCCCTGAAACCATCGAGGTGCTCATCACCAACGGGCTTGTCAGGGACGTTGATGACATCTACTTCTTCGATCCGGGCAAGCTGCTGGACCTTCCGGGATTTGGGGAAAAGAAGGTGGCCCAG
>JBEKVA010000240.1:0-6596 GCA_049514475.1 Spirochaetia bacterium | reverse complement strand
GATGACGGCGTGCCCCTCTTTCCTGAGCCGGCCAAGGACAGCGAAGAAGCTTTCCGTCTCCACGGGGGTGAGCACGGCGGTCGGCTCATCCAGGATAAGCAGCTCCGCTTTCCTGTACAGGAGCTTCATGATCTCCACGCGCTGCTGCGCTCCGACGGAAAGGCTGGAAACCGGCGCCACCGGGTCGATGTCCAGGCCGTAGGTCCGCGAGATTTCCATGATCGAGCGGTCGAGCTTCCTGCGGTTCGGGAAGGGGTGCCTCTCTGACTTCAGGCCAAGGGTGATATTCTCCGATGCGCTCAACGTCGGCACCATCATGAAGTGCTGGTGCACCATGCCGATGCCGCGTTCAATGGCCTCCTTCGGGCTGTGCCCGCCCAGCTCCTTCCCCTTCCAGAGGATGCTTCCGAAGTCCGCCGCGTAAATGCCGTAGAGGATGTTCATCAGGGTGGTTTTGCCAGCCCCGTTCTCCCCGAGAAGCGCGAGGACCTCTCCCGCATCGACATCGAGGGAGATGTCGTCGTTGGCAACCACGCCGGCAAATGACTTGCGGATATGGAGCATGGAAAGGAGGGCCATCTCGATTGCCTATCGAAAGCGCCGCGCCCGGGCGGCGCTTTCTACAACTGGAATGTTCCGCCCGCGAGGGCGAAACCGCTAGTGCGAGGTACTCTTCGTGATGATGGGAACGACGAATGTTCCCGCGGTGATCTTCTTCTTCAGCGCCGCGATCATGTCCTTGGCCTTCGCGGGAATAGCGCTGTCGAAGTCGTGGTAGGAGGCGATGTCGACGACGCCTTCCTTCATCCCCATGTTGAATACGCCGCCGCCGAACTTTCCGCTGCGGACCTTGTCCACCGCGATTGTCACGAGGGTGGGCACGTTGTACACGGTGCTGCAGACAACGCTCTTCGGGGAGATGAAGTTCTGGTCGAAGGAGTCGCCCGTGGACAGGAGCCCGCGCTCCTCGGCTGCCTTGATTACGCCCGTGCCCGCCTGATTGGCGATGTGCGAGAGCACATCAGCGCCCTTGTCAGCCATGGCGAGGGCCGCCTCTTTGCCCAGGGACACATCGGTGAAGGACCCGATGTAGACATCGTAGACCTTGATGGCCGGATTGTAGGCCTTGGCGCCGAGCTTGTATGCCTCCACGACCTTTATGATGGAGGGCTGTTCGATGCCGCCCACCATGCCGATCGTGCCGGTCTTGGACATGGAAGCGGCGAGCACGCCCATGAGGTAGCCGGCCTGTTCGCACCCGATGACGTACGAGGCGACATTCTTCCCCTGCGAAGCCGCTTCGATGGCCATGAAGCTCTGCGTGGGGAACTTCTTGCCCACGCGAACCGCCGGGTCCCCGTACTGGAAGCCGTGCCCGATCACCAGGTCGTAGCCCTGCGACGCATAGTCCATGAAGGCCGCTTCGCTGTCCGCGTTGCCGACATTCTCCGTGTAGGCGCTCTGGATGCCGTACTTCGCCTCCGCGTCCTTGAGGCCCTGCAGGGCCACCGCGTTCCAGCCCTGGTCATTGGCGGGCCCGGACAGGATCAGCGCAACCTTCAGGACCTTGCCCGCTGCAAAGGACATGGTCACGGCGCACACCAGGATCAACACCACGAGCATCGTTCTTTTCATGCTCATTCCCCCTTTTACGAGTTCGGGTTTGCCACGGCCGCCCGGCGGCTTACGTGACTCCCCTTTCGAGACCATAGGCACCGCTCCGGGAGCGGATTGCGCGCGTGCAGGCACGATCGGCTTTCGCGGCCAGATCTTCCTCGTCGATGCCGGCAATCCTTCCCTCGGAGTACACAACTTTTCCGTTTACCATCGTGAGGCGCACCGGGCCTGTCACCCCTGCGCGGGCCAGGAGGTTGGCAGGGTCGTGCGTCGCCCCCGCCAGCTCGAGCTTCCCGGCATCGACCATGAAAAGGTCAGCCGCCTTGCCGGGCTCCAGGGACCCCAGGTCATTCCTGCCCAGGAGCTGCGCGCCCCCGACGGTTGCGATCTTCAGCATGTCATACGGCCGGGGACACGACCCCCGCTCCTTGCTGTGGTACGCCTGCATGAGATAGGCCATCCGCAGGCTGTCCAGGAGGCTCGAGCAGTCATTGGTCGCGGAGCCGTCCACGCCGAGTCCCAGCCGCATTCCTGCGGAGAGCATCGCCGGTATGTCGATGATGGGAAAACCGCCAAGAACGGCCGGCGCGGGACAATGGGAGAGGCCGGTCCCCGTGGAGGCCATCACCGCGTACTCGTCGGGCTTCAACTCCCACCCGTGCGCGTACCAGATGTCGGGCCCGACAAAGCCGATCTTCTCGCACCAGGCCAGGGTCCGCATGCCCCAGCGCTCCTGCATTGGTGCGTTCTCCCCTTCCCCCAGGTGCGTGTGAAGCCTGACGCCATGAGAGCGCGCGAAGGCAAGTGATTCGACGAACGTCTCGCGGCGGCAATTAATAGGCTGGCAGGGAGAGACGACGATCTGGCGCATCGAAAACGGGGAATCATCGTGGTAAAGGCGGATCAGCCGGTCACAGTCCGAGAGGAACTCATCGGTGGATTCCAGCATCTCATCGGGGATGGTGCTCCCGTCGGCTTTCGGGAGCGTGTTGGCGCCGCGGCCCGCGTGGTAGCGGATGCCGATGAGCCGGGCTGCCTCGAATTGCCGATCGACGAGCTCCTTGCCCGCGGACCGGGGGAAGCAGTACTGGTGGTCGAAGGCGCAGGTGCACCCGTGCTTCAGCAGGTCGGCCATTGCCACGAGGGACGAATAATAAATGGCATCGGAATCGATGAGCTTGAAGATCTCGTAGATCTTCCCGATCCACTCGATCACCGACATGCTGGGGTAATCCACGGCCAGGAGGTTGCGGACGAAGGTCTGGAAAAAGTGGTGATGCGTGTTGACGAGCCCGGGATAGATGAAGGCTCCTTTGGCGTCGAGCACCTTCATCCCGGCAGCATCGATGCCCTTCCCGATGCGCGCAATCGAGGGGCCCTCGATGAGAATGTCCGCGCCGCGCACGACGGTGTCCCCGGCATCGCAGGTGACGATTGCCTGCGCATTCTTTATCAGGAGCTTTTCGCTAACGGCCATTCGACACCACCCCTGCGTTCCGAGAAGGAAGAAGTCTTGGGAAAGGAAGGCACCAAGTATAGCCGCCGCGGATGCAGTGTCAAGCGCGCTCAGGCAGCGCGGAGAAGAGCGGCAGGGCCGTGCGGCCTATCGTTCGGCAAGGAGCACGCGAATGTCGGTCAGCGTGAAGTCCGGTGCCGGCCTCGGCGCAAGGAAGATCTTGCCGACCAGCCGGCCCGCCGCAGGTCAGAGGTCACTGTGTGCGCGACTCCGTCGTAGTTGGTCCACGTCACGGTGACCCCGGCACTGGCATCCCCACAGGACCGCGCCGGCAACAATCAGAAGACCAAGATGGCGAACCCCTCATGAAGAGAGATACGTCGAGAGGGGAAACTTGGATTGGCAGCGGTGCTGTCCGGGGCGCCCCTCTGCTTCGTTATTTGGCGTTCTTCAACGAGGTGATGAGCTCGCTGTCATCCTGGAGGGCTGGATTGCCCAGCGCATAGTCGAGCGGGGTTCTTCCGTCATCGCTTTTCGCCGTGATGTCGGCGCCCGCGTGAAGCAGCAGTGCCACGACTTTCGGGTTCGTATTCTGCCGCGCCGCCCAGTGCAGCGCCGTCATGCCTTTGAGGTCCCTGAAGTTGACCGGAGAGCCTGCCTGGAGCAGGACCTCGATGACATCCGCGTTGGGGTTGCATTTCGCCGCATGGATCAGCGGCGTACGTCCCAGCAGATCGGCATCGCGGATGTCTGAACCTGCCTTGATGAGCGCCCCGATCATCTCGGGGCTGCTGTTGTATTCTGCGGCAAAGCTGAGAGCGGTCTCCCCGTACCTGTTGCGCGCGCCAAGGGTGGCCCCGCTTTTCAGGAGAAGCGCCACCACCGTCGAATCCCGGTTGCTGCCGGCAGCCGCCATCAGGGGCGTGACGCCTGCCGCCGTCGTGTTGTTGATGTCGGCCCCGTGCTGGATTGCCTCCTGCACCTCGACGCTTGTTCCCGTTGCCGCCAGGGTCTGCAGCCGGGGTTCCTGCGCGCTCAAGGGCGCCAGCGTGACCGCTCCCAGGAGGGAAAGAACGAGGAAAAGCCTCTTTGCATGTCCATTTCGCCGCATGGAAGACCTCCCTGAATGCCATTGGGTGAAGCAAGTTGCATGCCAGGTGGAAAGAACAGCCAGGCTGCCGGGTCTTCAGCTTTTTATTTCTTCCTCAGTAATGAATTGGCGAAGGACTAGAGTGAAACCTCCGCGCGGGCATGCCGTCGCAACTGCTCCAGACTGCACCATATGTATTGCCCGGCGGAACAATCCTGGAACAGAGACCGAATGACATACGATGCATGGGTGGACCATGCCACGCCTGAAACGGTACCCTTGCCCGGAAGGTCATGGGAATATTTCACAGCATCCGCAAGTCACGCATACTCAAGGAGGCCCTGCTTCCTCCCGACGTGTGGTCCTGGCTCGTCAAGGATCACCCCATCCTGGACGGGCTTTCGCGCCAGGAGCTTGACCGGCTGAGGGAGCTCTCCACTCTCTTCCTTCATGAGAAAACCTTCGAGGGCGCGGAAGGCCTCAACCTAACCGACGGCATGCGTGAAGTGATTGCCGTCCAGGCCTGCCTGCCGGTGCTCAACCTCGGCCTGGAGAGGTACAAAGAGTGGAAGACCGTAGTCGTGGTCCCCGACGTCTTCATCCAGGAACACAAGGAGTTCGACCAGGCAGGGGTTGCCCACGAATGGGAGGATGAGGACAGCGGGGAATCCTGGGACAGCGGCCCGGTGGTCCTGTCGTGGAAGGACGTGGAGGCGTCAGGCTGGGGTGACGGCTACAACGTGATCATCCACGAGGCGGCGCATCGGCTGGACCTCCTCGACGGGGAAATGAACGGCAGGCCCGCCCTGCACGAGGGAATGGATGCCGCCGAATGGCTCACCGTCTTCTCACAGGCGTTCGGCGACCTGAAGCAGCGGGCGGGCAGGAGGAAGCGACGCCTGAAGATCGATTCCTATGCCATCGAGGATGACGCGGAGTTCTTCGCGGTCACCAGCGAGTATTTCTTCGAGCAGCCGTCGGTTCTCCGCGGCGAATACCCCGACGTCTACCGGCTGTTCACGGCCTACTATAAACAGGACCCCGAGGCACGGCGCTCCGCCAGCCGCTCAGTGTGAGCCGGCGGGAAGAGCGCCCAGCGCAACCGGCAGCCTGCCAGCGGCCTGCTGCAGCGCATATTCGCTCAGCACCTCGCGGTATGAGGCCGAAAGCCGTGTCAGCTGCGCCAGCAGGAGCGCGGTCTGCGAATCCAGATATTCGAGATTGGTGATGACCCCGATGTCGTACTGCACCTTTGCAACCTCGACCATCCGGCCCGCCTGGTCCAGACCGGTCCCCGCAATCACCACCTGCTGCCGCGCGCTCATCAGGTCCTGGTAGGCCTGGAGCACCTGGGTCGTAAGGGTCCTCCTGACCGCCGCGGTGTTCGCTTTTGCGGCGGCCAGCCTCTGCTGCCCCTCCTCGATCTGCCGTGCGGTGTAGAAACCCTGGAACAGGGGCACATTCAGCAGCAGCCCGGCGGTCCAGTTGAACGTCATCGCGTTGATGTCGGGCAGCTCCGCGTTCTTGTACCCCAGCGTTCCCCGCGCGGAAAGCGTGGGCAGGCCGGAGGAGGCGGAGAGGGTTCGGTTCAGGTCTGCCGCCTCTTCCGCTTCGATGGCCTGGCGGATCTCGGCGCGGTTGGCGGTAGCATCAGCGATGAACGTCTGCACGTCGGCCGGCTCGGCGCCCTCGGCGAACTCCCCGCTGAGCGCGATCTCCGATGAGGGGTCCATGCCCACCATCTGCAGCAGCGCAATTCTCTGTTTGCTGTACTGGTTCTCAGCTTCCGTGCGCTGGCTCTGGAGGGAGGCGATCTTCACCTGCGTGCTCAGCACCTCGAACTGGGTCGCGGAGCCCGTCTGTTCCCGCACCTGGATCCCGGCAAGGTGCTGCTGAAGGTTCTCCAGCTGGGAATCCAGGGCGCGGACCTGCTCGCGAAGGAAGAGAGATGCGTAGAAGAGCTGCGCGGTCTGGAACACGAGGCTCGTTCTGATCTGCTCCACGCCGATGCGGGCAGCCGCCACGCCGTTCTCCGCCAGCCGCACCTGCACGCCCCGCTTTCCAAACTGGTAGATGATCTGGTTCAGTCCGAGATGGAAATCCCAGTTATCCACGGGGAGAAGGGAAAAGCTCAGGGGGGGCAGCGGGGGAAAATCGAAGGCGAAGCTCTGGTCCGGCTCCACGCGCATGTAGGAGAACGTGCCGCTGAGGTTCGGGTAATAGGAGCTCTGCGCCTGCCCTACACGGGACTGCGCCGCCTGCACGGCAGCCTGCGCCTGCTGGATCAGGGGCTGGTTGGAAACAGCCAGGTTCAGGGCCTGCTCGACGGTGAGAGGCGCGGAGGCCGCCTGCTCCTGCGCGAAGCCGCCGCCGGCGGCAGCCACCAGGAGCATCACGGCAATCACGAGAGAGCGCGCGCCACGGCGGCCATGT
>JBEKVA010000239.1:0-6606 GCA_049514475.1 Spirochaetia bacterium | reverse complement strand
TGCCCCGACCTGCAGGGGTTCCACTACAGGGACCTCAGAAAGATCGACGAGCTGATGACCCGCGGGGAGCAGGCCGTGCGGCCCGTCATTGCGCAGCTGAAGGCGCGCCTGGCGGGATCAGCCGTCGGGAACGGCGGATTCGGCGCCAGCGCCCCCCACGCCTGAAAAGCCTACTTGACCGGGGGCACGTTCAGCGGCACCCACTTCGCGAAGTTCACCAGGTGCGCCCAGTAGCCGAGGCCCGCGAAGGCGGCCCATATTGCCGCGGCGCCGAACAGGGCAATCGCGGCGAGGATCCGTATGACGGCGAACTTCCTGAGGTAAAACGCGGGGAGGGAGAGGACCCCCATGAGCCCCGTGAGTATGAAGCCCGCCGCGGCCACCAGCGGCTCGTTGGTCATCTTCAGCGTGTACATCCTGATGCCCAGCACGATGGCGGCGGCCCCGGCGAATATCGCGTAGACCCCGAGGCTGAGCAGGTCCCAGTCCTTCAGCACGGCAATCCCGGCGGCAAAGAAGAGAAGACCGAAAAGCACCGACATTTCTCCGAAGGGAATGTTGTAGCTGCTGATGATGGGCCAGGTGAAGATCTCGTGCAGCCCCGTCACCGTGGCGAGAAACCCGCTGACCAGCAGGCCCGGGGCAACCTTTTTTCGTTCGCCATTGATGTATTTCAGGACGAACAGGGCCATGATGGCCAGGCCCGCGGCAAGGTTGACGAGCATGATTGTCAGGTAATCGATGAACAGCATCCTGCGCCTCCCGTGCAAAGGTACTGAAGTTTGCGCGCGGAGGACAGCAGGATACGAACGGCGGGACGGCGAGGGGAATGCGGGGCGGCGGGCGGAGGAGCCGCGGGGCGCCCGGACCGCGAAACGGCGGGCCCTTTATCGCAGCGCAGCGTATACCCGCGCGAGCCTCTCCATGCCTTCCTGGATGGCCGCGGGGCTGGAGTTGGAGAAGTTCAGCCGCAGCGTGTTCTCTCCTCCCCCTCCCACGAAGAAGGCCTGCCCTGGGACGAAGGCGACTTTCTGCTCCAGCGCCCGCTCGAACAGGGTGAGGGCGGAGGTGCCCAGCGGAAGTGTCATCCAGAGAAACATTCCTCCTTCAGGCTTCGTACAGCGCACTTCGGGGGGAAAAAGACGGCCAGCGAGATCCACCATGAGGTCGCGCTGGACCCGGTAGCCTGTCCTGATGCGCTCGATGTGCGCCGGCACGTCGCAGGTGCTCATGTAGCGGTGCACGATTCTCTGCGCCAGGCCGTTTGAGTGCAGGTCGGAGGCCTGCTTGGCAATGACCAGCCGCTCCATGATCTCCCGGCCCGCGCACACCCAGCCGATGCGGAGGCCGGGGGAGACGATTTTGGAAAACGTGCCCAGCAGCACCGCCGACGTTTCACCCATCAGGGCGCGGATGGGGGGCAGCTCACGGCCCAGGAATCGAAGCTCTCCGTAGGGATCATCCTCGACGAGCACCGTCGGGGAGCCGCTCAGCAGCCTCGCGGTCTGCCTCCGTTTCTCCTCCGAGTAGCTGATGCCGCTGGGGTTCTGGAAATTGGGAATCGTGTAGAAAAGCTTCGCGCTCGTTGCGGCGAGCGCCGCCTCGAGCTCGGCGACGTTCACCCCGTCCTCCTCCAGGCCGAGGGCGCAGAACTTCGGCTCGAAGATGCCAAAGGCCTGGATGGCCGCCAGGTAGGTAGGCCGCTCCATGAGCACGGTATCGCCCTTGTCCAGGAAGACCTTGCCGACAAGGTCGAGGGCCTGCTGAGAGCCGTTCACGATGAGTATTTCCCCGGCGCCCACCCTGACGCCGGCGCGCGTGTAGCGCTCGGCAATCAGCTCGCGCAGCGGCGGGTACCCTTCCGTTGTGGAGTACTGCAGCGCTGATTCGCCGCCTTTTTCCAGCACCTGCTGCGCGGCGGCGGCCAGCTCGCGGACGGGGAAGAAGTCAGGATTGGGCAAGCCTCCGGCAAAGGAGATGATCCCGGGGTCCTCGGTGACCTTCAGGATTTCCCTGATGAAGGATCGGTGCACCGATGACATCCGCTGGGCAAAGGGGATCATAATGTCGGGAGGTTGATCTGGGACTGCTCGACGGGAAGGGAGCGCTCCCGGGCGGCAGGCTGCGCTTTCGCGGGCTCGTTCTTCGGGGCCCCCGCGGGCGCCGCGGCAAAGCTCCTTTCGGGGAACAGGACGGAGAGGGCGTCAAGGACAGAATCTGCAAAGGCAAAAGAGATCTCCTCGCGCACCTCCGCGGGGATCTCCTCCAGGTCCTTCTCATTGCGGCGCGGCAGGAGGACGCTGCTCATCTTGTAGCGATGCGCGGCGAGCACCTTTTCCTTGACCCCGCCGATGGGCAGCAGCCGGCCGGTGAGGGTGATTTCCCCTGTCATGGCAAAGCCCTGGCTCACGGGAGCGCCGGTCACCGCGGAAAGAAGCGCCGCGGTGAGGGTGATTCCCGCCGACGGGCCGTCCTTGGGGATTGCGCCTTCAGGCACGTGGATGTGAACGTCGCGGTCCTTCATGAAATCGGCGCTGATCCCCAGGACCGCGTGGTTGGCGCGGAGGAACGTGAGGGCCGCTCGCGCGCTTTCCTTCATGACGTCCCCGAGGCTGCCGGTGAGCATCAGCTCTCCCTTGCCCGCGATGATGGCCACCTCGACGGCGAGAAGCTGGCCGCCCAGCTCCGTCCACGCCAGGCCGTAGGCGAGCCCCGGCTTCATGTCGCGGGCGAAGGTGTTCTCCAGGAACTTTTCCTTGCCGAGGTATTTCTCCACGCCGCGGGCGGTGACTGTCACCTTCCACGGCTCGGGTGCCGGTGCGGCAGGAGATACAGCGGCCGCTTCCGGGACGGCGGGTGGAACCTGCTCAGCAGGGTCTGCCGCGGTATCGGCGGGCGCGGATTCGACCGGTTGCGGGACAGTTGGCGCGGGAGTCACTTCGGTGGCGCCCGCCGGCAGAACAATGGCGTCAGCGTTCTCCAGCGGCGGCATGCGGCCTTCCCGGATGGCATCCCGTGCGATCTTCCTGAGGACGTTCGCGATTTCCCGCTCGAGGTTTCTCACCCCGGCCTCCAGGGTGTAGCCGCGGATGATCCTCAGCAGGGCCGCCTTCTGGAATGTTATGTTCGCCCAGCCGAGCCCGTTCTCCTGGATCTGCTTCTCCACGAGGAACTTCTCAGCGATCTTCTCCTTCTCCATCTCGGTGTAGCCGGAGATCTCGATGACCTCCATCCTGTCGCGCAGCGGATAGGGTATGTTGTGCACCGAGTTGGCCGTGGTGATGAACATCACGTCGGAGAGGTCGTAGGCCACCTCGAGGTAGTGGTCCATGAAGGTGAAGTTCTGCTCGGGGTCGAGCACTTCCAGGAGCGCAGAGGCGGGGTCCCCCCGCCAGTCGGAGCTCATCTTGTCGATCTCGTCGAGAAGGAACACGGGGTTGCGGGTGCCGGCCTTGCGCATGCTCTGCAGTATCTT
Source organism: Spirochaetia bacterium (assembly GCA_049514475.1). Classification (GTDB taxonomy): domain Bacteria; phylum Spirochaetota; class Spirochaetia; order SZUA-6; family Fen-1364; genus Fen-1364. The sequence continues at coordinate 3,131 of JBEKVA010000239.1, read as the reverse complement.
GCCCGGCAGCGCCCCGACGTACGTCTTCCTGTGCCCCCGTATCTCCGCCTCATCGCGGACGCCGCCCAGGGACACCCGCACGAAGCTGCGTCCCAGGGAGCGCGCCACGGATCGTCCAAGGGAGGTCTTGCCGGTGCCCGGAGGGCCAATGAAGCACAGGATGGGCCCCTTCACCCGTCCCTTCAGCTGCCGAACGGCAATGAAATCGAGGATACGTTCCTTGACCTTCTTCAGATCGTAATGGTCCTCATCGAGGATGTCACGGGCGCGCTCGATGTCCCGGTTGTCGGCGGTTGTTTCCTTCCAGGGCAGGTCGGCCACCCACTCCAGGTAGGTGCGCAGGAGCGCCGACTCGGGTGACATGGGCTGCATGCGCCCCAGGCGCTTCAGCTCCTTCTGGCATTTCTCCGCGGCCTCCGCGGGCAGTCCCTTTGCCTTCAGCTTCTCCTCGAGCTCCCGCACGCCCGTGGGATCGTCTCCCTCGGTGCCGAGCTCCTTCTGGATTTCCTTCAGCTGCTCGTTGAGGAAGTAGTCTTTCTGGGTCTTTTCAAGCTTGCGGCGGACCTTGCCGGTGATCTCCTGCTCAAGGCTGAGCACCTCGATCTCGGAGGCCACGATGGCGGCGCACCTCTCCAGACGCTCCTTTGCCCCCTCGATGGACAGCAGCTCCAGCTTCTGCTCGAGCTTCAGGGGGAGGTTCCCGGCCACGAGGTCCACCAGCATGTGGGGGGCCTCTGCGCCGTTGACGGCCGTCACGGCCTCAGGAGGCACGCGCTTGGCGATCTCGTTGTACTGGGTGAATTGGGAGAGCACGGTGCGCATCAGGGCGGAGACGGGCGGCGTGAGCTCGGCCGTGTCGGCAAGGGGCCGCACCACGACGCGGAAGCAGTCCTTTGTATCCGTGTAGCGACCGACAGCGGCGCGTTCGGTGCCCTCCACCAGCAGACGGATCTTGCCGTCCGGCAGCTTCATCATCTGGAGGATGCGCGCGATGGTGCCCACGACGTGCACGTCGTTGACCCCGGGGTCCTCGACGGCCGTCTTCTTCTGCGCCACCAGGAAAAGGGGCCTGCCCAGGCGGGCCGCCTCTTCGACGCTGCGCACCGAGCGACGGCGCCCCACGAAGAAGGGGACGACCATCCGGGGGAACACCACGAGGTCCTTCAGGGGGACCATGAACATCTCGTGCTTCTTCAGCAGCAGTTTCGTGAGCACGGGGGGTCTATGCCGTCTTTTTCTGACCGGCGAGGATGAGCTCGGGTTTTTCGTTGCTGGTGACCACGCTCTCCGTGATGATGACTTTCTTCGCGCCCTTGACCGAGGGGATGTCGAACATGATCTCCATCATGAGCCCCTCCACGATGGCACGCAGGCCGCGGGCGCCGGTCTTTCTTTCTATCGCCTTGCGGGCAATGGCGTCGATGGCGCGCTCCTCGAACTCCAGCTCCACGTCATCCAGCTTGAAGGAGGCCTGGTACTGCTTGAGCACCGCGTTGTGCGGCTCGGTGATGATGCGCCGCAGGGCCACGAAGTCCAGCTCCTCCAGGGCCACCACGATGGGCATGCGCCCGACGAACTCGGGAATCAGCCCGTAACGGATCAGGTCATCCGGCTGAAGCTGGGAGTACAGGGCCACGAGGTCCTTCTCTCCCGCTCCCTTGGGGTTGGAGCCGAAGCCCATGGGGTGCACGATGGTGCGCTGCTCGACAATGCCGTCCAGCCCCACGAATGCCCCGCCGCAGATGAAGAGGATGTTCGTGGTATCGATGCGAAGCATCTCCTGGTTGGGGTGCTTGCGGCCGCCCTGGGGCGGCACGGAGGCCACAGTGCCTTCCACGATCTTCAGCAGCGCCTGCTGCACGCCCTCACCCGAGACGTCGCGGGTGATCGAGGGGTTGTCACCGCTCTTGCGGGCTATCTTGTCAATCTCATCGATATAAACGATGCCGCGCTCAGCGGCGGAGATGTTGTTGCCGGCGTTCTGGATGAGCTTCAGCAGTATGTTCTCGACGTCTTCCCCGACGTAGCCTGCCTCGGTGAGGGTGGTGGCATCCGCAATGGCAAAGGGCACCTTGAGCTTCCGCGCGAGGGTGCGCGCCAGGAGCGTCTTTCCCGTTCCGGTCGGCCCGATGAGCAGGACGTTGGACTTCTCCAGCTCCACCTCGTTCTGCACCTTGTGACCGAGGGCGATCCTCTTGTAGTGATTGTAGACCGCCACGGAAAGGACCTTCTTCGCCTGCTCCTGGGCAATCACGTACTGGTCCAGGTATTCCTTGATCTCACGCGGCTTGGGGATGTCCTCCGTGAACTCGAGGGATAGGTTTTCCTCCTCCTCGTCGAGGATCTTCTTACAGACATTCACGCACTCGTCGCAGATGAAAACTCCCGGCCCGGCGATGAGCCGGCGGGCTACGTCGGCGCTCTTCCCGCAGAAGGAACAGACTTTGAAGCCTTCACTTTTGGGCGTTTTCGCCATTTTTGCTCCGATTCAAGATCTTGTCGATCAGCCCGTATTCAAGGGCTTCCTCTGCCGACATATAATAGTCGCGCTCCAGATCCTTTTCCACGGTCTCAGCCGATTTTCCGGTGTGCTCGGCGAAATAGGAAACGATCAGCTTCTTGATCCTCACCAGCTCCCGCGCCTGGATGCTGATATCCACCGCCTGCCCTGAGACACCGCCCCAGGGCTGGTGCACGAGGATGCGGGAGGACGGCAGGGCAACACGCTTGCCGTGCCTGCCGCAGGCCAGCAGGAGCGCCCCCATGGAGGCTGCCTGTCCCAGGCAGATGGTCTGCACATCCGGCTTGATGTACTGGATGGTATCATAGATGGCAAGACCAGCGGTCACGGTCCCACCGGGGGAATTGACGTAGAGATGGATATCCTTCTCGGGGTCCTGCGACTCCAGGAACAGGAGCTGCGCCACCACGAGGTCGGCATTGACATCATAGATTTCCCCATCCACGAACACGATCCGGTCCTTCAGCAGGCGGGAGTAGATGTCGTAGGACCTTTCCCCGCGGCCGGTTTGTTCGATGACGATGGGTACCAGATTCGTATCCATTTCTTCCATTGAAATTCTTTCCTTCGTCTGGTGCATCCTTAATGTTAACTAATTACCCTGGAGTAT
>JBEKVA010000238.1:0-6723 GCA_049514475.1 Spirochaetia bacterium | reverse complement strand
GGAGGCCGCGAGCACCACTGCGTCGCCGAGCTTCAGCCCCAGCTTGTCGGCAAGCTCCTTGCCCATGATGACCTGCCTGTCAGGGGAGGCGCCGCTTCCGCCCGCCGCACCGGCCCCCGCCCCCGTGAACCAGCTGCCGATGAGGGAATCCTTCAGCGCGAAGACGCCAATGTCTGCGGCGGGGTCGACCACCGTGCCGATCACGTGGACAGTGTCGCGGTAGTTGCCCGCCTGCGCGAGGAACTGCGCGCGGGGGGTCAGCGCCACGACGCGGCGGTCCTGTCCGAAAGCCTGGCGGAGCGCTCCCAGGTCCCCGATCCCCTTGTCCAGCGGGTAGGAGGCCCTGTCCGCATCGTATTCCCGGGAGAATATCTTCACCGAGGAATCGCTGAGATTGATGAGGTTCTCCACGGAGAGCCTGTCCAGCCCGTTGTACAGGGAGTCGAGGCTGATGAAGAAACCGATGCCGGCCATCATCGTGATGGCCGTGATCAGGGCGCGGCGCCTGTGGCGCAGGACGTTGCGCAGCGCGATGCGGATGACGGTGCTCATGCCGCGTCCTTCCTGTCCTCGTGGACCATTCCGTCCCGCAGCACGATCACCCGCCGTGCGTGTTTCTGCACCATGGAATCATGCGTGGAGAAGATGAACGTGGTGGAAAGCCGCGCGTTCATTTCCTCCATGAGTGTCATGATCTCCTCCGCAGTGTGAGAGTCGAGGTTGGCCGTCGGCTCATCGGCCAGGACAACGATTGGGTTCTTCACCAGGGCGCGGGCAATCGCCACCCGCTGCTCCTGGCCCCCGGAGAGCTCTCGGGGATAGCGGCTGGCCATCGCGCCCAGCCCTACCGCGGAGATGATCTCCCTGGCGCGGGACCGCATCTCGATTTTCGAGAACCGCCTCTCGATGACCATTGGAAGCTCCACGTTCTCCATGACCGTGAGGACAGGTATGAGGTTGTACGACTGGAAGATGAAGGAGATGTTCTCCTTGCGGTACAGCGAGAGCTCCCGCTCCTTCATGCCGCCCAGCTCCCTGCCGTCATAGAGAACGCTGCCGCTGGTGGGCAGGTCGAGACAGCCGACGATGTTCAGAAGGGTCGTCTTGCCGCTGCCGGAGGGCCCGACAATGGCGAGGAACTCCCCCTTGTCGATGCTCAGGTCGATGCCGCGCAGCGCCTCGACGCTGCTCTGTGCCTTTGTGTACGACTTGCGCACTCCCGCGAGTCTCAGAATGTTTGCCATGATGAGGACGTCCTTTCAATCCTTCCGCGTTTTCCGCCCCGCGGGCTTCAGCCTGCCGATGAGCGTTTCCATCTCCGCCAGGTACCCCTGGAGCGCCCTGCCGCCTTTCGCCGTGAGGCTGACGCGCGTGTTGGGCTTGTTGTCGACGAAGCTTTTTTCAATCTTCACGTAGCCCGCGCTCTCCAGATTGCGGATCTGGATGGAGAGATTTCCCGCGCTGAGCGCCAGCTTTTCCCGTAGCTCGATGAAGCCGATCGAGGACTGCCCGCTGGAGGAAAGGTAGGCCAGGATGATCAGCCGCGCCCGCTCGTGGATGACCTTGTCCAGGCGCGGGCTCTGCCGCCGTGCTTCCCCGTCATTCATCGCTGCTCTCTTTGGCGCGGAGGATCCGTTTGGCCATTGCGGTGGAAACAGCATAGGCGAGACACCCGCCCCCGAAACAGATCGCGACCCACAGGGGCGCGCCCGGACCAGGGAAGAAGAAGCTCAACACGCCGGTGGCGAGGCACCAGTAGCCGAGGATGTAATACTCCGGGAGGTGGACGGTAAAAGCGAGCTGGTTCTCGATGAGCCCGATGCACAGCCCCCATGTTCCCACGATGACGAAGGGCTGGCCTGTTTGTGCGAAATAGACGGTGAGGCCCGCGGCGATCGCCATGAGGGGTCCCGCGACGTGCATGAACTCCCCGATGTTGTGATCCCCCAGCATGGAGAGGAACGTGAGACGGGGATCGATGGCATGGATGATCCGCAGTATTCCCCGCACCCTGATGACGTAGGTTGCAACGGTCACTGCCGCTGTCGTGATCCAGAAGATGAGTTTCACCGGTGAGGGGACCGCCGTGTAGCCGCCGTAACGGCGGAAGAGGTACTGCATCACGAGGCAGAACAGGATGATGGCCAGCCCGTAGAAGAGTACGAGCAACCAGAAAAACCGCGATGCCACAATCTCCCGGAGGATCGGGTTGTTGCGCTTCACCGCTGCCTTGATCTCACCCAGGTCACGGATGAGCTGTGCGACCCTCTTCTTGTCCTGCATCAGCATGCCCCCCGTCTGCGGGCGTTTCGCAACGCCCATAAACAAGTTTACTGTATAAACAATAAGAGGGATAGCTGTTTCCGCGGTTGATGTCAAGCGCCCGCGATTCACTTTCGCGGGCCCCAGTTGTCTGATCCTCCGTCCCTGCTTACTTTTCACGCAGGGGCAAGGAGGGGCCGCGGTGATCGTAGAGCCGAGGATTCGAAACAACATCTGCCTGACCGCCCATCCGGGGGGATGCGCCCGGCAGGTGGAGGAGCAGATCCAGTACGTGAGAAGCCGCGGGCCCGAGCTCTCCGGCCGCCGCCGGCCGACGCGCGTCCTGGTGGTCGGCTCCTCCAACGGGTACGGACTTGCCGCGCGCATCCTTGCCGCATACGGCTACGGGGCGGCGAGCCTCGGGGTGGCCTTCGAACGGGCAGGTTCCAGCGACGAGGGCCGCGACAAGCTGGGCACCGCGGGCTGGTACAATGACAAGGCCTTCCTGGCCGCCGCGGCGCGGGACCTGCTGGACGCGTGGAGCATCAACGGGGACGCCTTCTCGGCGGAGGTGAAGGACAAGGCCGTCGAGCTGATCCGCGGCCGCATGGGGCCGATCGACCTTCTTGTCTACAGCATCGCCTCCCCGCGCCGTCTCGATCCCCTGACCGGTACGCTGCACTCCTCGGTGATAAAGCCCATCGGGGGCCCCTACATATCGCGCAGCCTGGATTTTTTAAGCGGAAAGGTGTCCGACTTCCGCGCCGACCCCGTGGGCTCGGAGCAGGAAATCGACGACACGGTGAAGGTCATGGGCGGCGAAGACTGGAGGCTGTGGGTGGAGAGGCTCCGCGAGGAAGACCTGCTGGCCGACGGGGTGACCACCGCGGCCTTCTCCTACATCGGGCCGACCTACACAGCGCCCATCTATCGGGACGGCACCATCGGCAGGGCAAAGGAGCACCTGGAGGCGACGGCGCGCGACCTGGACGACTCCCTCTCCACCAGGGGAGGGCGCGCGCTGGTATCCGTGAACAAGGCCCTTGTCACCCGGGCGAGCGCCGTGATTCCCGCCGTGCCCTTGTACATCGCCATTCTCTACAAGGTGATGAAGGAGAAAGGCCTGCACGAGGTGTGCATCCACCAGATGCACCGTCTCTTCCGCGATTACCTGTACGCGGATAACCCGCTGCCCGTGGACGGGGAAGGGCGGGTCCGTCTGGACGACTGGGAAATGCGTGCTGACGTGCAGAGCGAGGTTGCGCGGCGCTGGGAGCTGGCTGACACCGGGAACATCCAGCAGCTCGCGGACGTGGAAGGGTTTCGTGCCGAGTACCTGAACTACCACGGGTTCGGAATTGCCGGCATCGACTACGCGGCGGAGGTCGACCCATAGGCGCTGGGGGCGGCGATGCGCGGCTGGCACCCGGCAGGCCATCGTCCACACGAACCTCACGCTGTAGGGCCGGGACGTGCCGGGCGTAGACGCGGGGCGGCGCCCCGCCGTACTCTTTCCCGGCCATGCGTGCAGCGGTGCTCGACAGCTCTCCCGGCCGCATTTCCATTCGCGATGTTCCGGCGCCGAACCCCGGCCCGGAGGAAGTCCTGATCAGGGTAAGCGCTTGCGGGGTCTGCAGGACCGACCTGCACATCGTCGACGGCGAGCTCAAGGACCCGAAGCTGCCCCTCGTGCCGGGGCACCAGATCGTCGGAACCATAGTGCAGCTCGGCGCCGGATCGACTGACCGCTCGATGGGCGAGCGCGTCGGTGTGCCATGGCTGGGATATGCCTGCGGCGAATGCCGCTATTGCACCAGCGGCCGTGAGAATCTCTGCCACCGGGCGCGATTCACCGGCTACCAGATCGACGGGGGCTTCGCCGAGCTTGCCGTGGCGAACCAGAGGTTCTGCTTCCCCCTGCCTGCCGGCTATCCCGACCTTCAGGCGGCGCCACTCCTGTGCGCGGGGCTCATCGGGTTCAGGGCCCTGCGCACGGCGGGCAATGCCGCGCGGATCGGGTTCTACGGGTTCGGATCTGCGGCGCACATCCTGGTGCAGGTTGCCCGACACGAGGGAAGGAAGGTCTTCGCATTCACCCGGCCCGGTGACCAGGCAGCGCAATCCTTTGCCCTGCGCCTGGGTGCAGAGTGGGCGGGAGATTCGACAGAGGTCCCTCCCGAGCCGCTGGATGCCGCCCTGATCTTCGCGCCGGACGGAGGACTGCTCCCGATCGCCCTGCGCGCGGTGGCCAGGGGTGGAGTGGTCGTGTGCGCCGGCATTCACATGAGCGACATACCGTCGTTCCCGTATCGCGACCTGTGGGAAGAGAGGACCGTCAGGTCGGTGGCCAACCTCACCCGCAGGGACGCGGTGGAGTTCCTGGCCCTCGCCCCGACGATACCCGTGGTGACGGAGGTCGAGAGCTTTCCCCTTGCCGGGCTGGTCACTGCCCTCGAGCGGCTGCGCTCGGGAAGGCTCAGCGGCTCGGCAGTCATTGACGTCACCGCATGAGGAGAGGCGCGTGAAGAGGGCTCTCGCCGGCTCAGCGGCGTGCCGTTGATTTTTACGGGATCCGGCGTAAAGATCACCGGCTCGGACGCGGCAAGGGTTGTCGCGCAGGGTCGGGGGAGGTGAGCGGGTGGTCACGAGGCAGGCAGCGCTTCTGCGCGGTGTGAATGTCGGCAAGGGCAACCGGATTGCCATGGCGGATCTGCGCGAGCTTCTCGGCGGGCTGGGGTATACTGAGGTGAAGACGCTTCTCAACAGTGGGAACGCGGTTTTCAGCAGCCCGAGGGCATCCGCGCAGGATGCCGCCGCTCGAATCGGGAAGGCCCTCGCGGCGAAGCTCGAGGTCCCCGGTCGCGTCGTCGTGCTGAGCGCGGCGGAGATGGACCTCGTGATTGCCGAGAACCCACTCCAGAAGATCGCCGTCAACCCGTCGCGGCTGCTGGTTGCCGTCTGGGGCGCCCCTTCAGATCGGGCGAAGCTCGTGCCGTTGACGAAGCAGGAGTGGGGCGCGGAGGCGCTGGGCCTGGGCTCCCGCGCTGCCTACCTGTGGTGCGCGGAAGGGATCATCGTGAGCGAGCTGAGCAAGGCCGTGAACAAGGCCCTGCGCGATTCGGTGACAAGCCGCAACTGGTCTACCATGCTGAAGCTGCAGGCAATGCTCGCCGTCTGAGCCGGCGGCCGTCGTCAGGAACGCCGACGGACCCTGTCTCCCGCGCCGACCAGTGCCTTCAGTTTCATGATCAATGCTCCCGGAAGTGTTCTTGGTGGAACGCGCAACGCGCCGGGCGCAGGATAATCCCGGCCTGCCGGCGCGTCGAGGAGAAATAAATTTCTCCCTGATTTCTCAAAGGCGGTGTAAAATGTCGAAGGGGGATGACCGTGCGATGTGGACAATGGGCGCCTGCTTGTGCTGCCGTCCTGCTGCTGCTCGCCATGACCGTCGTGACGGGGTGTCGTCCGCCTGACGGGGAGATCGGCATTGGCGTGATCGCAATGCTGGAAGGTCAGAACGCGGTGAACGGCCAGAACATGCGGGATGCCGCCGCCCTTGCGGCAAAGGGCGTCAACGACCGCGGCGGTCTGCGCGTCGGCAAGGGCAGGGTGAAGGTCTCCATCCTGGTGGAGAACGATCCCAACACGCCCGGGGGAGCACTCGATGCCGCCCGCAAGCTCCTCTCCGTAGACAAGGTGGTTGCGTTGGTCGGGCCCCAGTTCAGCGGGAATGCCATCCCCGTTGCGCGGCTGGCCGAAAGCTCCCGCATCGTCATGATCGCCCCCATGTCCACGAATCCCGAAACCACGGCAGGCAAGAGCTACGTGTTCCGCGTCCCGTATCTGGACACATTCCAGGGACTCGTCATTGCGCGCTTCGCCCGTGACACCCTCGGGGCATCCCGAGCGGCGGTCCTCTACGACGTGGCGGAAGATTACAACCGCACCCTCGCGGAGGAGTTCCGCAGGGAGTTCGAAGAACGTGGCGGCAGGGTCCCCGCCTTCGAAACCTATACCACCGACAGGAACACGATCTTTACGGAGCAGCTTGACCGCATCCGGGCGTCGAAGCCTGACGTGCTCTTCCTGCCGAACTACGCGGCCGACGTTCGACGGCAGGCCTCCCAGGCGAGGAACAGGGGCATCGCCGCTGTCCTGCTGGGGGGAGACGGATGGGACCACGCATTCGCCCAGGATGCATTGTTCGACGGCTCCTATGTCACCTGGCAGTGGCACCCGTCGCTTGCCGTAGGGGCCGCGCAGGCCTTCGTCGCGGCGTTCAAGAATACCTACGGAAGGGAGCCTGAGGACGTGGCGGCCACCACCTGGGATGCGTTCGGCATCCTTTTCACGGCCATCGAGTCGGCGCAGAGCACCAACCCTCATGCCATCAGGACGGCTCTGCACGGCTTGAAAGGCTTCGAGGGGGTGACGGGGCGCATCGGCTACTCTCTCGGCGGG
>JBEKVA010000237.1:0-6724 GCA_049514475.1 Spirochaetia bacterium | reverse complement strand
CCTGGTGGCCTTGGCGGATGCCTACGAGGAGGAGATGGTGGAAGGCGAGAAGAGGGTGGTGCTACACTTCCATCCGCGCATCGCGCCCATCACGGTGGGCATCTTCCCGCTTGTGAAAAAGGACGGGCTTGCCGAGCTGGGAAAGAAGCTCGACGAGGAGCTCTGCGAGGACTTCCGCACCTTCTACGACGAGAGCGGGGCCATTGGCCGCCGCTACCGCCGGCAGGACGAGGTGGGCACCCCTTTCTGCATCACCCTGGACTACCAGACAAAGGACGACCAGACGGTCACCATCCGTTACCGCGATTCAATGGAGCAGGTCCGCGTGAAGATCGCCGAGATTGCCCCCACGCTGAAGAAGGCCATCAAGGACTACCGGAGGAAAGGGGAGTGAGCCCGGCACCGCGCCCCGAAGAAATGCGCGGGGTACCGCGCAGCTCCGTTTTCGACACACTGAAGGAGCGCGGCTTTGTCAGCCAGTGCTCCAACGAGGAGGGGTTGCGGAAGCTGCTGGATGCGGAGCAGGTCACATTCTACATCGGGTTCGACCCGACGGCGAAGAGCCTGCACATCGGCAATCTCCTGCAGATCCTCTTCATGGCCCACCTGCAGCGCGCCGGCCATCGGCCCATAGCGCTGGTGGGCGGGGGCACGACCCGCATCGGGGACCCTTCCGGCAAGACCGAGATGCGAAAGATTCTCCCCGTGGAGACCATCGCGGAAAACGCGGGGCATTTCCGCCGGCAGATCTCGCGCTTCCTCGACTTCAGCGAGGGAAAAGCGCTCATGCTGGACAACGCCGAATGGCTTGCCCCGCTGAACTACATCGAGTTCCTCCGCGACATCGGCAGGCACTTCTCGGTGAACAGGATGCTCTCCTTCGAGACCTACAAGATGCGCATGGAGACGGGCCTGTCCTTCATCGAGTTCAACTATCAGATACTGCAGAGCTACGATTACCTGGTGCTCTTCCGCAGGCACGGCTGCCGGCTGCAGATGGGCGGCGACGACCAGTGGGGCAACATCGTTGCCGGCATGGACCTCATCCGCCGCATCGAGGGGGTGGAGGCCTTCGCGCTCACCTCTCCCCTGGTGGTGCGCTCCGACGGGAAGAAGATGGGCAAGTCGGAGAAGGGGGCCCTGTACCTGGACCCCGAGATGACCAGCCCCTACGAGTTCTACCAGTACTGGGTGAACGTGCCGGACGCCGACGTCGAGCAGTTCCTCATGCGTTTCACCTTCCTGCCGGTTCCCGAAATCAAGGATCTGTGCGCGGCAAAGGATGAGAAGATCAACGCTGCCAAGCGCAGGCTCGCCCTGGAGATCACCACCCTGGTGCACGGGGCTGCCGCGGCGGGAGAAGCGGCGGAGGCGGCACGGGCGGCCTTCTCGACGGGAAGCGACGGCGGGCCCGCCGACCTCTCGGGGGTGCCTTCGATCGAGATCCCGCGAGCCGAGCTGGAGAAAGGGATGAGCGCGGTGGACCTGTTCGTGCGCTCCACCCTCTGCTCCTCGAAGAGCGATGCGCGCCGGCTCATCACCCAGGGCGGCGCATACGTGGGAAGGAAGAACATCACGGAGCTGGAGGCGATGATCACCGCTGATGCCGCCGAGGACGGGGTCATCCTCCTGCGGGCCGGCAAGAAGAGGTATTTCAGGATTCTCCTCGGCTGAGAGGGGAAAGGGACGGCGTGCGGACACTATTCCGTGTGCGCCTGGTGGCGCTCGTTCTGATCCTGCTGCCTGTCGCCCTGGCCGTGCCGCTTGCATTCCGCCGGCCCGAGGCAGCGGAGTTCCTCTACGCGTTCCTGCTCCTTCTCCACATCCTCTGCGGCATCTTCCTGCTGCGCGCCGGACGGCCCCGCGCGGTGGACGGGGGCCGCGGCTTCACCTTCCTGACCGTACGCGCGTCGGAGCTTCTCTTCTCCCTCAGCACGCTGCTGTTCCTTTTTGCCTTCATCTATGCCACCAACGCGAACATGGGCTACGTGCAGCGGTTCATGGCTTCCCACGGCAACCTGCACCTTGCACCCAACAGCACCCAGGAGCGGCTGGCGGCCTGCCTCAGGTTCCTGCCCCTGCTGGCTGCGGACGGGCTGTGGTACGTGATTTTTCGCATCGGGGGGCGCGCGAGCGGCAGGGACGCTCCCTTCGGACAGTGGGCCCTTCCCTTTGTGCTGCTTTCCGGCGGTCTCATGGCGCTGTCGTTCCCCTCGTTCCTCGTCACCGCGGGCATGCCGGTGCTGGGATTCATCTGCCTGGTCCCGCTCCTGCTCTGCCTGCAGGCGGCTCCCCTGCGATGGGGGGTCTTCTACGGAACGCTCTGCGGCGTGCTCTCAATGATGATCTCAAACTACTGGCTGGGCACGTTCAACCTGCTCACCTTGCAGCTTGTGAGCATCGTGATCCTCGTCGAATACGTCCCCTTCATGGCGGTTGCTCTGGTGATCTTCCGCCGAAGCGCGGGGGCGGCATTCCTTGTCTTTCCCGCGGCGTGGACGGTATTCGACTGGCTGCGTTCCATGGGGTTCCTCGGGTACCCCTGGGGAATGCTGGGCGCTTCACAGTATTCGCTCACCCCGCTGATCCAGATCGCCTCCCTCACCGGGGTCTGGGGCGTCACGTTCATGCTGACACTCTGCAACGCCGTGATCGCCTGGTACGCGGGCGGCATGATCTCGAGGACCCGACGCGGGCCAGCGGCAGCGATCGTACTCTGTGCCGTTTTCGCGGCTGCCCTGGGGTGGGCGGGCTTCGGTGCGATCTCCGATGCGAGGCAGGCCAGCGGTGTGCCGAAGAAGACTGTCCGCCTTGCCCTCATCCAGCAGGACGATGATCCGAGGAAAGACGACTACCGCCACACCTTCGACATACTGCGCCGGCTGACCGACGGGACGCTTCCCGCGCAGCCTGACTTGATTGTCTGGTCGGAGACCGCTTTTGTGCCGAATATCCGCCGCTGGAGCAAGGAGGACCCGGCCACCAACCCCTACGCGGCCCTCGTGCGGGACTTTCTTCTCTACCAGAAGGGGACCGGCCGCTGGCTGCTCACGGGAAACGACGATTACAGTCTCCTGACGCGCAACGGGACGGAGGAGAGGTTCGACTACAACGGGTCTGTCCTCTTTTCTCCGCAAGGAGAACGGGTCGAGACGTACCACAAGATCCACCTCGTTCCCCTGACGGAATACTTTCCCTTCAAGAAGCAGCTCCCCGGCATCTATGCCCTGCTGCAGAGCTTCGACGCGTATCTCTGGGAACCGGGTGACCGCCGCGTGATCTTCCGCCACCCGAAGCTCAGCTTCTTCACTCCCATCTGCTTCGAGGACGTTTTTCCCAATGACGTCCGGCAGTTCGTCAGGGAAGGGGCCGACGTCATCCTGAACATTTCCAACGATTACTGGTCTCTCACCGATACGGAAGGCATGCAGCATGCCTCCAACGCGATTTTCCGCGCGGTGGAAAACGCCCGTCCCCTTGTCCGCGCCGCGGCCTCGGGCCTGACGTGCCTCGTCGACACGCGGGGGAGAATCGCGCAGCGGCTTCCTTTCTACCAGGAGGGCAGCCTCGTGGTCGACGTGCCCCTCGCCACTGCCCACCAGACCCTTTATACCCGGTGGGGCGACTGGTTCCCCCGGGCCCTTTCCGTCTGTCTCCTGCTCCTGCTGCTCCTGGAGCTTGCGCGCCGCCGGGCCCGGACATGATTTCCCTCATCGGACTGCACGATCTCCTCCTTGTCGCCTACGGACCGCAGGGATGGTGGCCGCTGCCGGGAAGCGCCGGCCGCCGGGGCTTCGACTCCCGGGGCTACCACCCGGGTGACTACAGCCAGCCGCGGAGCACCCGGGGAAGGTTCGAGATCGTCATGGGGGCCATACTCACGCAGAATACTGCCTGGACGAACGTGGAAAAGGCGCTGGCCAGGCTCCGGGAAGCCGGTATCCTCCTCCCTTCGGACGTGCGCTCCTGCCGCCCGTCGCGGCTGGCAGGGCTCATCCGCGCCTCCGGGTACTTCAACCAGAAGGCGAAAAAGCTGAAAGGGATCGCCGCGCTGTTTGCGGCGAAAGGGGCTTCCCCCGCGCGCGAGGTACTCCTTGCCCAATGGGGGATAGGCCCGGAAACCGCTGACTCCATATTGCTGTACGCGTATCGCCAGCCCGTGTTTGTCGTGGATGCCTACACGCGGCGGATTCTCTCCCGCATCGGGCTGCTCGACGGGAGGGAGAGCTATGCGCGGATTCAGGGACTCTTTCATGGAGAGCTGCCGCCGCGCCACGAGCTTTTCAACGAGTTTCACGCGTTGCTGGTCGAGCACGCAAAGCGCCACTGCCGTGCAACACCCCTCTGCACAGGCTGTCCCGTGCCCGCCTGCGCCTGGCGGGATTCCCGCCGCGGTACCCCTGCGGATTAGGGCGCCGCGGTACTGCCGCGGATTTTATCGCAACTTGATCGGCGCCTGATTTTGGTCCACAATCCCTTGATAATGGCACACGGGGAAAAATCCACAATCGTCGTCGGCGGTCACCTCTGTCTCGACTTCATCCCTGGTTTCCCGCGTGTCGGCGGGGGGCAGGACTGGTTCCGGCCGGGGCGCCTCTCGATCGTCAACGCGCCCATTATCTCCACCGGCGGGGCAGTCTCCAACGTGGGGATCGCGCTGCACCGCCTGGGGGTCCCGGTGCGGCTTGCGGCGCGCATAGGGAACGACCCTCTGGGCAGGCTCATCGTCGACAGCATAAGCGCCAACAGCCCGGATCTCGTGCGGGACCTCAGGAGAGTCGACGGAGAGGCAAGCTCCTATACCGTCGTGCTCAACCCTCCGGAAATCGACAGGATCTTCTTTCACTGCCCCGGGACAAACGACACCTTCACCGACGCTGACGTTCCTGACAGTCTGCTGGATGAGGCAGCCCTTTTTCATTTCGGCTATCCCCCGCTCATGGAAAAGATCTGGTCGGACGGCGGGGTGGCACTGGGGCGGCTCCTGGCCCGCGCGCGGGCGCGGGGGGCCATCACCTCCCTCGATATGAGCCTGCCGGACCCGAAAAGCCCCTCGGGCAAGATCGACTGGGACGCCTACCTCTCTGCAGTGCTGCCTAACGTGGACCTCTTTGTTCCGAGCATCGAGGAGCTCCTCTACTGCATCGACAGGCCGCAATTCGACCGCCGCGCGGCGCTGGGCGGCGGGGAAGCGATCATCACCTCCATCAGTCTGCGGGACGTCGCGGTGCTTGCCGAGCGCGTGCTGGAGCGCGGACCCGCGGTGATCCTGATAAAGCTGGGTCACCGCGGCGCGTACCTGCGCTGCGGTGACCGCGGGCTTCCCGGCCTGGAAGGGTGGCGTGACCGCGAGCTGTACACGCCGGTCTTCAAGGTTCCCTCCCCGCTGTGGACAACCGGATCCGGGGATGCGACTGCCGCCGGGTTCCTTGCTTCGGTGGTGCGGAGCCTGCCACCAGAGGACGCTCTTACAATGGCTGTTGCGTCAGGCGGCTGCTGCGTGGAGGCCCCGGATGCGACCTCGGGGATTCGGCCCTGGGAGGAAACCCGGAGCCGGGTCAAGGATGGATGGAAACACGCACAGGCGCGCATTGAGGAACAGGGGTGGCGCGCAGCAGGCGCGCTCTGGAGGGGGCCCGCCGACTGCTGAGTGGCCGGCAGGCCGTGCTTTCCGCCGTTACTCCCCCGAATCGAAGACTGTTTTTCCCACCGCGTATTTCTTCAGGTCGATCCCGCTGCGGAACGCCTGAAGGTCGCTCAACTGCCGTTCCAGCTCCGCGAAGTGGTATGCAAATGTCCCCTCTTTTTCCTGTACGATGGGCTCTGCCTTCAGCTCGGCGGCAAGCCGGTCGATGATCCTGCGGCTGGCCGCGCTCAGGTCCTTTGGGTCCAGCTCATTTCGCTCGGGGGTGATGTCGGAGGGAGAGACGCGGGCTGGGGATGCCAGCACGTGCGCGTAGATGCGCCTGCGCAGCTCCTCCTCCCGTATCCGCGCGTTCTGCCTTTCCAGCCGGACCTTCCGCAACAGGGGCACCAGGAAGAAGAGAATGGAGAACGCCACGGGGATGGCGCCGAGGACAATCGCCATGAGGGGCACGGGGTTGATGCCGGCGTGCGCAAGGAGGTTGCCGGTGAACGAGTACAGCGCCGGCCCGCTTCTCGCCAGTGCCGCGGCGCCCTGCGTCACGCTGATGAGAAGGAAGTACGCGCCGAAAGCGAGATTGGCGGCGTTGAAAAAGATGATCCACCCGTTGGTCTTTTTCTTGTTGGCGGAAAAGGGGACAAGGCGCTTTGTCGAGGGGTTCTCCAGCGGCACCTGCCCGACAGCCGTGCGCCCGGCGTCCGTGGTGCGCATCAGCTCGGGGAATGAATAGACCACGGTCCCGTTCTCGGTGACCCCGGGCTCGCCTTCGAACTCGAGCAGCAGCATGTTGATGAGCTGGTTGGCGTCCACGCTCTCCCTGCCGGTGAGCGTCATGAGCTCCTCCAGGGTGATCACCCCCTTGTGGCTCCTGATGTAGGCAAGCACGTACTTTTTCTCTGCCTCACCCCATTGCGCGTTCGGGTCCCCTTCGCCGAACACGAAACCGAACACCGACTTGTAGAACGCGCGGCCTTCCCGCGGTTTCCGCGCGTCCCTCTGGCGCATGCCCCCCTGCATCGGGCCGTTCAGGAGAGAGGACCAGAACCACATGCGCAGGATGAACTCGAACACGCGTATGAC
>JBEKVA010000236.1:0-6745 GCA_049514475.1 Spirochaetia bacterium | reverse complement strand
CCGCCTGCAGGGGGGACAGCCACGGCCCGAGGTTCGGAATC
The DNA here is from genome assembly GCA_049514475.1 of Spirochaetia bacterium. Classification (GTDB taxonomy): domain Bacteria; phylum Spirochaetota; class Spirochaetia; order SZUA-6; family Fen-1364; genus Fen-1364. The sequence continues at coordinate 6,704 of JBEKVA010000236.1, read as the reverse complement.
AGGGAGGGAAACCTGCTTTCCACGAGCGCGACCACGGCAGGGCACAGCGGAGGAATCACCGGCAGCGGGTGGGACCCGGCGGCGAGCGAGCGCGTCTCTGTGCGCAGCGCCTCCTCCCACTCCTCGACAAGCCTGATGTCGCTGAAGCCGATCTCGCGCAGCGCGCCGATCACGCGCCGCGGGGAGTTCTCGACGGGGAACCCTGAGAAGAACCCTCGCGGTGCAACCAGGACGGCGCCCCGCGCGATGTCCGCCACGGGGGGAGGGTCCTGTCTCTCCCTGATGCCGAATACCGAGGCGCTGCACTCGGAGGCGCACGCTGTGCAGCCGATGCACAGCTCGCCGAGCAGGAAAGGCCCCCGGTTGTGCACTCGGAGCGCGGCCGTGGGACAGGCGAAGAGGCAGCGAAGACATTCGCGGCAGCGGCCCGCGTCGAAGGAGAGCGCAGCGACAAATCCGCCGGGTACGTCGGCGACAAATCCGCCGGGTACGTCGGCGGGCGCAGATCCGCGCAGGTTGATCGTCGACCTGATGCGCGTTCCTTTTCCTACCCGCGTCTCGATCTCGAACAGGTCGCTGTTCCTGCGGATGTTGGGCAGGCCCAGCCCGGCCCCGAAGCCCATCTCCCGCGCCTTGTCGGAGGCGGTGGACCAGCCCTCGCGGAGCGCGAGCTGCACGTCGGGAATCCCCGGCCCCTCGTCGGCAATCTCCAGGTCGAGCTTCGTCTCGTCCAGCCGGGCCCAGAGGGTGCCCGTGCGGGCGTGGATCACGACGTTCATCTCCGCCTCGTAGGCGGCGATCATGGCGCGGCGCATGACATTCGCGTCCACGCCGATCTTCGCCATCTGCTCCTTGAGCTTGCGCGTGGCAAGACCTGCCGCGTCGAAATCCCCGCCCTCGATGCGGTAGCTCATCGTGATCATGGCCGGGTCACCTTCGGGCCCCCGAGGAAAGATCCCAGCAGCTCGCAGGTCTCGTCCAGGCCGACCTTCGACACGAGGATGGTCGTGCCGGCCGCCCGCGCGCGGGAAAGAAGCTCGGCGCTTGGCTCGCAGCAGCCGCTCGTCGTGTCGCGCGAGGGTGATTTCCTGCGGCCGCTCACCAGGCAGATGCCGGGAACGTCCATGAGCTCGGCCACACGGATGAGCTGGTTGTTGCAGAGGGAGGTGACAAGGAGGGTACCGGGGGCCGCGTGTGCAATCAGGTCGCTCATGGTGTCTGCCGCGTAGATGCGCAAGAGCTCATCGTCTCCGGATCCAGCACCGAGATACAGCCGAGCATCGATTCTCTGCGCAAGCTCTTTCACGTTCATTCTGGACCAGCGCCTGCTTTTGATTTGCAAGTCATATGCCAATCGTGAAGAAATTCTCGATCTAATAGTTATGTTTTGAGAATTTATCTATGACCCTGAAATGTTATTTAATTCTATACTATATAGTATATTATATTAAAGTTATTCAGTACTGTACGCAAACCGTTATCGTGATCATTTGAACGAAATCCTGGAAATGCGGCAAAACCTCTCAAATTGTGAGCACAAGTCTCCCATGAGCAAACCATGCACATAACGCACTAAGTTTCGCCTAATTTTCAATAAAGACGTCGATGCTCGTGACCATCTCTATGAACACCTCGTCAAGCTGCGCGCGGACCTGGCGGACCTGCGCGTCGCCGAATTGGAGCCGCACCCGCTGCAGGATTTCCGCCTCCCACTCGTCCAGCGGCGCCTTCAAGGCACGGGTGAGCCTGCTCATCCTTTTCACATGGAAGAAAAGCTCAGAATCGTCCACGACTGTCCTATTTCGACAGCCACTACCGATAAACATGAGTGCTTAAATCCCCTTACTTGTAGCTCTCGCGATCAAGCCCGTAACGCTTCATGCGCTCGTACAGGGCGCGCCGCGAAATGCCCAGCGCCTGCCAGGTGGCGTTGATCTCCCCGTGGCATTCCTTCAGCGTTGCGGCAATCACCGTCTTCTCCACCTTTTCCATCTCCTCGCGCAGCCTGCCGGCCCCCGCGGGAAGAGACAGAAGCCTCTCGGAATCGAAGTGCATGTCGGGGACGAAGCCGCCCACGCTTCCCTCCCGTGCCGTGATGACCAGCCGCTCCACGGCATTCTTCAGCTCCCGCACGTTGCCGGGCCACGGGTGGTGTGTCATCTCGGCCAGGGTGGTCTCAGGGACCGCGGGAACGGCGATTGAGTTCCTGTCGGCCGCCTGCTTCAAGAAATGGGACACCAGCAGGGCGATGTCCTCGGTGCGCTCGCGCAGCGGCGGCACGTGGATGCTCAGCACCATGATGCGGTGGTAGAAATCCTCGCGGATGGCCCCCCGCCGCACCTCGGTTTCAAGGTCCACGTTCGAGGCGCACACCAGGCGGATGTCCACCTTGCGCGGCTTGTCGCTGCCCAGCGGGTCAACCACCCCGTCGTCCAGCACCCGCAGGAGCTGCACCTGGGCGCGCAGGGATATGGTCTCGATCTCGTCCAGGAGCAGCGTGCCCCCCGAGGCAGCCACGAGCTTTCCTTCCCGCTCCCCGACGGCACCCGTGAAGGCGCCCCGCGCATGGCCGAAGAGCTCGCTCTCCAACATGGTCTCGGGAAGCGCGCCCGCGTTGACCGGAACGAAAGGGCCACGCGCCCGGGCGCTCCTGCTGTGGATGGCCCGCGCCACCAGCTCCTTGCCCACCCCCGTTTCCCCCGTGATGAGCACCGGCGCCTCCGAGCGCGCCGCCGCCTCCACCTGGGCGTACACGTCCTGCATCCGCCGGCTTCTGCCGATCATGCCGAAACGGCCGTCCTCCCCGGGGGAGAACAGGGTGAGCCGCCGCCGCAGGTCGCGTGCCTCGCGCACCAGCCGCGTCTGCTCGACCGCCTTTGCCACGTAGGCCAGGAGCACATCATCGTCGAAGGGCTTCTCCGCGAAATCGAAGGCGCCCGACTTCAGGCAGCGCACGGCCATCGCGATGTCCCCGTGACCCGTCATCATCACCACCGGCGGCGCTTCCGGCATGGCGGTCACCTGGGCGAGAAACTCCTCCCCGTCCATGCCGGGCATCTTCACATCGGTGACGATGCACAAGGACTCCGGCAGCCCGGGCCACGCCAGGGCGGCTTCCGCGGAGGAGAACACCTCCACCGTCCACCCGCGCAACTGCAGCATCTGGCCGATGGAATGCCGCGCCGCCGCGTCATCATCGATCACGACGATCGTCGCGTTCTCCACGCTCTCCGCTGTCACGCGTCCCTCCTGGCAGGATCCGTTTCCCGCTGCGCCGCGGGAAGACGGATGGTGAAGGTGGCCCCCGCGCCGGGGGAGCCGCTGGCCTCTATGGCGCCCTTGTGGTCCTGGATGATGGCCCGGGAAATGGAGAGCCCCAGGCCGTGACCGCCCTTACGGGTGGTGAAAAAGGGCTGGAACAGCCGACGCCCCTGCTCCTCGCTGAAGCCCTTTCCCGTGTCGGACACCTCCACCACCACCGGCAGGGGCCCGACGCCGTCCCTGCGGCTGGTGATGGAGAGCCGGCGCGCCGCGCTTCCCTCCATGGCCTGTCGCGCGTTGGAGAGCAGGTTGAGGAACACCTGTGCAAGACGGATCCTGTCCCCCCAGATCGTGGGAAGGTCATCGGCGAGCTGCAGGGCGATGACCACCTCGGAAAGCCTCATCTGGGGCAGCAGGAACTCGACGCTTTCGCGGATGACGCTGTTCAGCTCCAGCAGCGTGAAGATGCTGTCCGAGCGGCGGGTGAGCTCCCGCATCTGGTTGATGATCTTCGCGGCCCGGTCGACCTGCTCGGAGATCAGGCGCAGGTTGCCCTTCACCTCCTCGTCCCCCCCGGCGCGCTTCTCTATCATATAGAAGGCATTGCGCGCGTAGTTCCTGATGCCGGTGAGAGGCTGGTTCAGCTCATGGGAGATGGCGGCGGCCATTTCTCCCAGCTCGGCCAGGCGCGTGGAGTGCTCCAGCTGCTCCTCCTGCCGGCGGGCCAGCTCGGCCAGCTCCCGCCGCTTCGACTCGGCCTCCCGCCTGCCGCTCACGTCGGTGATGCTGAGGAGCACCGCCGAGCTGCCGTGATACTCCACCTGGGCGCCGGCCGCCTCCACCCACACCGAAGAGCCGTCACGCTTCAGCAGGGGAAGCTCGCGGGGAAGATCGGGGGTATCGGCAAGGGCTAGCAGGGCGGGGGCTTCCTCGGGCCTGACCAGCGACGCCAGCGGCACGTTCACGATCGAGGCGGCATCCCAGCCCAGGAGCTGGCACAGACGGCCATTGCCGAACATCACCCGCTCCCCGCGGTAGACCAGCACGCCCTGCGGGGAGTGCTCCACGAAGGCGCGCGCGGCCGCCTCGGACCTTGCCAGGGCCTCACGGCCGTCCACCAGTCCCGCGCGCAGCCGGGAGATGAACAGCGCGGCCACCACGAACAGGGCGCCGCGCACCGCATCGCCCCACAGCAGCTCCCCCGGCACGGCGAATGCGTGCAGGCACAGCACGAATGCCGCCAGCCCCGCGGCCACCACGATCCCCCATCCGCCCCACCACATGCACGCCAGCGCTATGGGAAGATACATCAGGTGCGTGGAGATGATGCCGGTGTGCAGGACAACGCGGAACACCACGGCGACCGCCGCCGAGGCGAGGATCAGGAGAATAACGACGGTGTTTTTCGCGGCTGTTCCGATGGAACGATTATATAGTCCGACCGGCCGTGGTCAAGGCAGCCACGGTATCTCGCACGGTAATCCGTGCGGTTCCGTGGCATTCGGGCGGCCACGGTTTGACAGTGTCGGCCCCGAAGTCTACCCTGCTCACAGGTGACAGCATGAGCGACGGCATCAGACCCACAATCGAGGACATCCTGCGTGCCGCCCAGCGCATCCGCCCCCACGCCCACCGAACGCCCATCCTCTCCAGCGCCACGCTGAACGGGATGACCGGGGCGATGCTCTTCTTCAAGTGCGAGAACCTCCAGCGCGTGGGCGCCTTCAAGGTGCGCGGGGCCCTGAACGCCGTCTTTTCCCTGGACGAGCAGGCCGCGCGGCACGGGGTGGCCACCCATTCATCGGGCAACCACGCGCAGGCCCTCGCCCTTGCCGCGCGGCTGCGCGGCATCTCCGCCTGCATCGTCATGCCGCAGGATGCCCCGAAGGTGAAGGTGGAGGCGGTCAGGGGATACGGGGCGCGCATCGTGTTTTCCGGCAACGCCCCCGAGGACCGGGAGAAGACGCTCGCCGAGGTCGCCCGGGAGACGGGTGCGGAGTTCGTCCATCCCTCCGACGACCTTCGCGTGATTGCCGGTCAGGGCACCTGCGCCCTCGAGATCCTGGAAGAGGTGCCGGACGTGGACATGATCGTTGCGCCGGTGGGCGGCGGGGGGCTTCTCAGCGGGACCGCCATCGCCGCGCGCGCCGTCTCCCCGCGCACCCGGGTCATCGGAGCAGAGCCCGCGGCCGCTGACGATGCCTGTCGGTCCTTCCACGAAGGCATCCGCTACCCGTCGGGCAACCCGCGGACCATCGCCGACGGTCTGCGCACCTCCCTGGGGGAGAACACGTTTGCCATCGTGCGTTCGACGGTCACCGACATCGTGACCACACGTGAAGCGGCGATCGTCGCCGCCATGCGCCTGGTCTGGGAGCGCATGAAGACTCTCATCGAGCCTTCCGCTGCGGTGCCGCTTGCAGCCATCCTCGAAGGGAAGCTCGAGGTGCGCGGGCTGCGCGTCGCCATCATCTTCTCCGGCGGCAACGTGGACCTCGACGCGCTGCCGTGGGTGCTCCGGCCAAGCCAGCCGGGGCCGCCGCGCGGATGAGCGCAGAAGCACCCTTTCTCGAGCCGGACTCCCTCCTGCATCTTCCCAGCGTGACCGTACTGAAGGCTTCAGCAGGGTCGGGAAAGACCTTCGCGCTCACCGAGCGCTACGTGCAGTTCCTCCTGTCCCCCGTGATCCCCCGCAATCACCTGCCCAACCTCCTTGCCATCACCTTTTCAAACAACGCGGCGCGGGAAATGCGGGAAAGCGTCCTGGGCTGGCTGAAGAAGCTGTATTTCCGCGACCCTGCACGGCTGGCGGAGATCGCCGCGGTGACGGCCGGCGGAGAGGAGCGCGCGGCGCGCCGCGCCGGGGAGCTCATCGAGGAAATCCTTTCCCGCTACAGCGACTTCCAGGTGAAGACCATCGACAGCTTCATGTCCACCGTGTTCCGCGCCTCGGCGCTGGACTTCGGCTTCAGCCCCGAGTTCGAGATCGTGATGGACCCCGAGCCGCTCATCGACTACGCCTTCACGCTGAGTCTCCGCGAGACCCGGGAAGGGAGCGTGCGGGCTGCTTTCCTTGATGAGACAATCAGGACGGTGCTCGATTTCAAGGGCAGCGATGACCCCTTCCCCTGGGACCCCACGCCCCTGCTCCTGGCCGAGGTGAAAAAGATCGAGCCCCGTCTGGCCCAGTTGGACGAGCGGCCCGCCGGCATCGGCCTGCAGGAGCGCCTGGCAGCTCTGGGCGGCCAGCTCCTTTCCTCCCTGGAGCGCGTTCGTGAGCTGGTGGACGTCTCGGGCCTTGAGGAAAGCGTGCGTTCGGCCTTCAAGGACGCCCTCTCCAGCGCACGGGCCGGCCGGTTCACCGACATGATCTCCCGCGGCATGAAGAGCATGCCGGTGAGAAAGCCGCCGGCGAAAAACGCCTCAGCCCTCGAGCGCTGGGA
>JBEKVA010000235.1:0-6766 GCA_049514475.1 Spirochaetia bacterium | reverse complement strand
TCGAGAGCCTGCACCTGCAGCTCGGCCTTTGTTTCCGCCGGCATCAGGGACACGTACTCGTAGCCCAGCTCTTTGCACTTGTCCTCGACGCCCTTGTTGATGTTGAAGGAGAAGATCAGCGTCTGGGCGAAGCCCGTGTAGCCGATCAGCATCTTCCCGCCCTTGCCGTGTCCCGCCGCGAACGCGAATGTCGAAAGGCACATTCCGACGAGGACGAGAACCAGCACCATCTTTGCGATTCTTCCCATTTCCTTCTTCCCTTCTTTCCCGTGTCTCAAAAATCCGGTAACACCGGATCGCGCAAGCTCGCGCTAGATCTCTTTTCAGTCGTTCTTCCTCTGCAGGCTGTCGGTCATGACGGCAAGGATGATGACGATGCCGATCGTGATCCTCTGCCAGAATGACCCGAGCCCGACGTGGATGAGCCCCGTTTCCAGGCTCTTGATGATCAGGACGCCCACCACGGTGCGGAAGACGCCCCCCTTTCCGCCGAAGAGACTCGTTCCTCCGATGACGACGGCCGCGATGGCCTGCAGCTCCCACCCGTCCCCCGTGTTGGGGGTCGCGAGGTCGAACTTCGCCGTGTACATCACCCCCGCCAGGCCCGCGAGGAAACCCCCGATGACATAGTAGATGACCTGGTTGCGCTTGACCTTGACGCCGGAGAGGCGCGAGACGGAGCTGTTGCCCCCGATGGCGAACGCGTTGAAGCCCAGCCGCGTGCGGTTCAGGATGAAGAAAATGAGCAGCACGCAGGCGGCAAAGATGATGCCGGGCCACCGCAGCCCCGTCCCGATCATCGTGAAGCTCTTCGGGAAGATGGACATGTCCTTGCCGGCCCCGATGATCAGCGACACGCCTTTCGCAATTCCCATCATCCCCATGGTAACGATGAAAGCAGGCACGCCCGTGGTGACGATGATCGTCCCGTTCACGAAGCCTGCCAGGGCGCCGGCGCCCACGCCGACCAGTATTGCAAGGAGGATCGGCATGTGGCTCATCAGGACCGATCCCACGAGGACAGTGGAAACGGCCATGATGGATCCGACCGACAAATCCAGCCCGCCGGAGATGAGGACGATCGTGGTGCCGCACGCCACCACGCCCAGGATCGCGGAGTGGATGATGATGTTCTGATAGGTGGCAATCTGGCGGAAAGAGGGCGCCCACACGGAGAACACGACAAGGATGGCAATGAGGGCCCCCAGCTGCGGCACGCCCGGCCTCGCCAGGAAAGCTCTCCTTCTGTTGATCACTGCAGTCATCAGCCCGTTCCTCCCCTTTTTTCTGTCCGCCGCCTGCTTCGCACTCCACGCCGGCCCCGCGGGCCGGCCTACCGCACGCGCTCTCCCGCCCCGCCGATGGCCACGCGGAGGATGTCTTCCTCCGTGGCCTCGCCCCGCGCGAACTCGCGCGCGATGGCCCCGCGGTGAAGAACGACCACACGGTTGCCCATCGTCATGGCTTCCAGGTAGTCCGAGGTGAACATCACCACGGCGACCCCTTCCGCGAGGAGCTCCTCGAGGATCCTGTACACCTCGGCCCTGCCGTTGATGTCGATACCCCGCGTCGGCTCGTCGACCAGCAGAACCCTGCAGGCGGTGCCCAGCCACTTGGCAAGCACGACCTTCTGCTGGTTCCCGCCCGAAAGATGCCCCGCCTCCACGTTCCGCCCCGAGGCCTTGATCTGCAGCTTCTTCATGAGGGCGTCGATTTCGCTTCCGACCGAGCGGAAGTCCACTAGGCCCATCGGGCTCAGCCGGCGGATGCTGGGCAGCGCGTAATTGCTCTGGATGGTCTGGCCGAGGATGAGCCCCTCGGTCTTGCGGTTCTCCGTCATGTAGGCAATGCCGTTGCGGATCCCGTCAGCCGCGTCCGAGCTCCTGACTTCCTTCCCGTCGATGTGGACGGAACCGGAATCGAGCCGGTCGATGCCGGCGATGGCACGTGCCAGCTCCGTCTTGCCCGACCCCATGAGGCCGGTCACCGCGACGATCTCCCCTTTTCTCACCTCAAGGCTGATGCCATTCAGCCTCGGCCGTCTCACCACGTCCCGTACGCTGAGCGCCGCCTCGCCGATTTTCGCCGCCGTCTCGGGGGGTTTGTAGCCGCTCTTGCCGCCGGTCATCTTCTCGATGATGGTGTCCAACGAGATATCGGCGATGGGCCAGGTGCCCACCCGGCTCCCGTCGCGGAGGATGGTGACCCTGTCTCCCAGCTGGTGCACTTCCGCGTAGCGGTGGGAGATGTAGACGAACCCGATCTCCTGCTCGCTTTTCAGCCGGCGGATGATGTCGAACAGCTCGTTGCGGGCCTGGTCCTCCAGTACGTCGGTCGGCTCATCGAGGACGAGCACGGACACTTTGGCCACCAGCGCCTTGGCGATCTCGATCATCTTCTGCTGGGTGACGCTCAGGTTCTCGACGGGTTCCCGCGGGTCGAGGTCCATGTGGTAGCTGGCGAGGTACGTGCGGGCAAGCTCGTAGAGCTTGCGCTTGTTCACGACCCCCAGCCCGGGCACCAGCAGCGGCTCCAGGCCGAGGAACATGTTGCGGGCCACGTCCATCTCAGGGACGAGGTTCAGCTCCTGGTAGATGAAGCGCAGGTTGCGGTTGAGGGCATCGAGGGGGGAGGAGATGTCCACCTTCTCGCCCTTGATGAAGATTTCCCCCTCGTCGCAGGTGTAGGCGCCGCTCAGGACCTTGATGAGGGTGCTCTTCCCCGCCCCGTTCTCTCCGAGCAGCATGTGCACTTCGCCGGGGGCAAGCTGAAAATCGACGTGGTCGAGCGCCACGACGCCGGGAAAGCGCTTGACGATCCCCTTCATCTCGACGAGATAGTTGCTCATCTTCCTTCCGCCGTACCCTTCATGACCGTAACCTGTGGTTGTTGAGATAAATGCTCAGGAAACGAGTATTTGCTCAAATCGGGATGGTATCAGAGCCCCGCGGCAGTTGTCAAGAAAATTGTGGCACTAAATGGAAGTGCCGAGGCTACGAGGCGGCTGCCTTCTTGACCGGGGCCCGGGGAGGATCCTACACTGCCACATGCCAAAAACGGCGCGTGCCGCGGCGCGTCCCCCCGCGGTGAAAAGCCCCGCGGATGCTGCGGCCACCCCCTCCTTCATCGACGAGCTGGCAAAAGTCTTCGCCGGCAACCCCTTCAACAGCGTGAAGGAGGACCGCCTCCTGTACCGACGCACCGCCATGAACCACGCCATGCTCTTCACCGGCGTCGACGAGGTGCAGGGCAGGCCGGCAAAGTGGCGCGTGGAGAACAGCTGGGGGGACAAGGGCGAAGGCAAGGGCTTCTACGTGATGAACGACTCGTGGTTCGACGAGCACATGTTCGAGATTGCCGCACGACGGAGCCGGCTACCCGCCGCCCTGCGCGCGGCGCTTCTGCAGCCTCCTCTCGTTCTGCCGGCCAGGGACCCGATGGGGTCCCTGGCAGTGTGAGGTGATCATGAAAGCTGTCAGGCTTGTGACGGTGGGCGCGCCCCTGCAGATGCAGGACGTACCCGTCCCCGCGTGCGGTCCCCAGGACGTGCTGGTTGCCGTGCGCGCCGCCGGGATCTGTCATTCCGATGCCCACTACCGGGCGGGGCGGAGCCCCGTGCGGCCGCTGCCCATGACGCTGGGCCACGAGGTGGCGGGAGTCGTGGAGAAGGTCGGCGCCGCGGTGACCCGCGTGAAGCCGGGGGACCGTGTCTGCCTTCACTACAATATCACCTGTGGAGACTGCTACCACTGCAGCAGCGGCAGCGAGCAATTCTGCCCCACCGGCCTCATGATCGGCCATTACACCGACGGAGGCTACGCGCAGTACATCGCGGTGCCGGCGCGCAACGCGCTGCCCCTTCCCGAGGAGATCCCCTTCGCGCCCGGGGCGACGCTGATGTGCGCCTCGGCCACCGCCTTCCACGCGCTGCGAAAGTCGCGCCTGCGCGCCGGAGAGACAATCGCGATCATCGGCGTGGGCGGGCTGGGGATGTCCGCCGTGCAGCTGGCCCGGGCCTTCGGCGCGCTTGACGTCTTTGCCGTCGATATCCGCGAAGAAAGTCTCGCCCTGGCCGCGCGCTACGGCGCGGTGCCGGTGAATGCGGCAAAGCTCGACCCGGTGGCGGAGATCCGAAAGCTCACCCGCGGCAGGGGCGCCGACGTTGCCGTGGAGATGCTCGGCAGGCCGTCCACCATGCAGCAGGCGGTGCGCTGCCTGGGGCCGCTGGGCAGGGCGGTGATCGTCGGAATTGCCGATGAGCCGCTGTCCATCGACAGCTATCACGAGCTTCTGGGAAACGAGGCGCAGATCATCGGGTCAAACGATCACCTTCTCTCCGAGCTGCCGACGGTGATCGAGATGGCCCGCCGCGGCATCCTGGATGTCACGCGCGTTGTCACGCGCACCATCCCGCTGGATGCCGCTCTTATCAACGAGACGCTGGACGGCCTGGAACGCCACGGGGCGGGGATCCGCACCGTGATCGTCCCGTAGAGCCCGGCGGCAGGGGAGCCAAGCGCGCGGGCCCCGCCGCGGCGGCTCAGCCGGCACCCGTGGTGCGCCGCGGACGGGCGCGGGCACGAGAGGCTGCCTTGGCAGCCCGAGCGGCCTGCGCGGGGGTCACCTTCTCCACGTCGTCGATCTTCGATAAGTCGAGCACGAGGTGCCCGTGCTCATCGTTGTGAAACGCTGGGCGGAACCGGTATCCCCAGAGAATTTCATCGTGGCGGTAGGAGGTGCGCGCGTTCACCACCTGGCTGAAGGTGTCATCGAATCCGCGGATAAGGACCAGGATTTCGGCGGAGCTCGCCGCCAGGTCCTCGGCAGTCTTGCCGTACAGGGGGCTTGACTGGTCGATGGGGTGCACGATGGTCCAGGTCAGCGGCATGAAGAAGATGCGGGAGCGCTCGAGCGCCAGCTTCGCGTAGCTGCGGTGGTGCGCGGCGCCTGACCCCTCCACGGTCATCAGCACCACGGTGGCCTCCAGGTCCACGATGGCATTGGAACGCTGGTTGGCAATGCGGAACTGGAGGCTGCTCTTCCCGTGGTAGGGGGCGATCACCGCGCGGGCGCTCCAGAGGATGCGCGCGGTGGGCCGGGCAAAACGACCATAGATGAGGCCCGCCGCGAAGGCGAACCCCATGACCCCCGTCATCGCCTCAACTGCCGCGATGGCGTTCGAGCCCATGGCGCGTGGTGCAATCAGCCCGTAGCCCACCGTGGTGAGGGTCTGCACGCTGAAGAAGAAGGCGTTGAGGAAAGCCTCAAGGGCCGTCCGGGACTCAGCCCCTTGCAGCGAGCCCAAGCCGATGGCCAGGTACAGGCCGGCAAACACGGCGCTGACGATGACGAAGGTGGCAAAGAGGACCCCGATGAACTGCAGCCACGAGAGGCCAATGAGAAACTTGTAGAAATGGAAATCGCGCAGGCGCGTGCCGCGCCGGTGCACGTTGAACGACCCGTCCTTGTTGACGATCCTGACCAGCCGCCCGCCGTAGCTCTGCGTCAGGCCAGGATCGAAGGGCTGCTTCTCCATGGCCGCCTGGAGGCCTCCCTGTTACTTGCCGTCCGCTGCCAGAGCCATGAAGCGCTTCAGGATGGCCTGCGCAGGGTCCTGGGCGAGATCTATTGCCCGGACGCCTGCAGGGATGTTCACGGTGGGCCGGGGGGTTATCTTCTTTCCATTGAACTGCGGCAGCCAGCGCCTTTCTGCCTCCAGCATCTCGGAGGTCATCTCGCGGACTTCCCTCAGCGTGCAGACGGCGGAGGTCAGCGGGTCCATGGCAACCGCCTGGACCAGGGCTTCCGTGTCTCCGTTCAGGGCGGCATCCCCGGCCAGCAGCTGCACGTTCACATTGGTCATGCACAGCGCGGCGCACTGGGTGGGCAGCCTGCCGACCCTCACGGGGTGAAGCCCCGTGTCATCGGCGAAGGTGGGCACCTCCACACAGCAGTCGGCGGGAAGATTATCGATGTAGCCGTCGTTCCTGACGTTGCCCATGAACTTGAACGGCGTACCCGTTGCCACCGCCTCCATGATGTAGGAGCAGTACTCGACGCTGCGGGCCTCCAGCCGTGTCGACTCGCCGTCCAGCTGGTTTTTGCCCGCGTATTTCCTGGCCACCGTGTTGCACCAGGTGTAGTAGGCGCCGCTCTCCCCGCCGAAGCCCGGCTCGTCGCAGTACAGGTCCAGCGCCGCCTTGCTCTTTCTGAACCAGGGCACGTACTCGGCCAGGTGGCCCGTTGTCTCGGTCATGAAATAGCCAAAGTGCCGGAACACCTCTCCCCTCACCTTTTCACTTTTGTAGATGGCGGGCTTTTCGATGGCCGCGGCCAGGCGCGGGTACAGGTCCTCCCCGTTGCGGGTGAGGGTGAGAAACCAGTCCATGTGATTGATGCCGCCGCAGGTGTACTGGATCTCCTCCTTCGGCACCTCGATGAACTGCGCGATCTGCTCGATGGTGGTCTGCACCCCGTGGCAGAGACCCACGAAGGAGATGTCCGTCGCCTTTCCCAGCGCCAGACAGTTGCCCGCCATGGGATTTGAGTACTGCAGCATGATGGCCCCCGGGCGCGAGAGCTCCTGCATGTCCTTCGCGATATCCAGCAGCGCGGGGATGGTGCGCATGGCCCGAAAGACGCCGCCGGGGCCCATCGTGTCACCGACGCACTGGTCCACCCTGTACTTCAGGGGGACCTTCCAGTCCATCTCGAAGGCCTCGACGCCGCCCACCTGGATCATCACCACCACGAAGTCGGCGTCCTT
>JBEKVA010000234.1:0-6775 GCA_049514475.1 Spirochaetia bacterium | reverse complement strand
ATGCGTTGAACCGCATGGATGGAGACCCCTTCGAGGGCACGATCAAGGGCAATATCGTGGAGGATCCGTCAGCCGCGTTCCAGCGTTCAGCCGGCGAGAACTACCGCCTTGTACGCTCTTCCGCCTGCGTGAACGCAGCGACAGATCTGGGGGCCCTCCCTCCGTCTTTCCTGCCCGCGCACAAGGGGCTCGATGTCAGCGCGGATCTGGACGGCAAGCCACGCCCAGCGAGCAGACCGCTGGTGACGCCGGGTCCGCCCAGGGGCTGGGACATCGGGGCATACGAGTACTCTGAATAGAACCGGCTATTCGTGGATCCAGCCGTTGGCGTCAGGGGCGCCGCTATTGAACGAGGCGCGCCACAGCCCGCCGCCTGCTGTGCCCATGAAAACGGAATTGTTGCCCGCAGGATCGACAAGAATCCTTCTCACGGCTGCACTGTAGAGAAGTGTGGTTGAGTCGTTATAGCGTGTGAAGGTGCCGGCGCTCACGTTCAGGTAATAATAGCCCCAGCCGTCGGCACCAACGAGATACAAATTTCCGCCGGGAGATACGGCATCCACGGGACCCGCAACGCACAGGTACCCGACCGTATTGTTGTTAATGTTGTCAGGTCCGTACTGTCCCCAGGTCGTTCCACCGTCGGGGCTGTAATAGATCCCGCCTAGTTTTGAAGGAATGAAAATTCGGGTCCCACGCCCGAGGGTGGGGTCGGGGTCGATGAAGACTCCATTCAGCTGCCCTGAGCTGGCTCCAACATTATAGCTGCCAAGAGTGGAAGTCGGATATCCCACGTCGAGCAATGGAGGGTTGCCGGGGCTGAACCTGTACACCGAGGTGCCAGCAACTACCCAATACTTGTTATTTACGCTATCGAACGCTACCCCGTTGATCATGGTTGTAAGGCCTGAGATCAGAGGGGCTATTGCCCAGCCAGCAGGGGCGCTGTTATAGTAGTCCAGCTCGAAGATGTACGGGCTCCCCGTAACGGCCCCGGAAACCGCGAAGATATTGGGTGATGCCCCTGCGACCTGCAGCAGCATGATCTGCTTACCGGCTATTATCGAAGCGGAGATCGGCGTCTGGCCGCTGAAGGACGTCCCGGCAGCCTCATACAGGCCAAAGGTCTGGCTGTTCGGGTTGAAGAATGCTCCCCAGAAATTTGTGCCGTCGAAAACCAGAGAGCTGCAGATCTGTCCGGGTACCGGTGAAGCGATGGCGAGAAGGTTCCCAGAAGCGTCCGTATTCCATTGAATGATATCACCCGAGGTGCTTGGCGTCCCGGAAATTGCCCCCTCGAATATCGCACCTGCCGCGACATCGTACGTGTGGACACCTCCCGGTGCACGCGCCACGAGGTCTTGTATCGTGAGAGTCTTCGCAAGAGTCGAGGTGACAGTCTTCTTCGCGTTTTCTATGGTCGCATAAATGGAGCCGCCGTTTGCCGTGCAAGAAGCAAAAACGAGTGTTGCCGTGACCGCGGCCATCAATATCCTGATAGAGCGTGCTTTCATTCCCCGTCCTCAATAATGGTACAGAGCGGAAAGGGATATCTCAAGGAAATTCCCGATCCGGAAGTTTGACGACATCTGCATGTCGAACCAGTAGTTGAGATTCAGGCCGAAGGCCCAGGAGGCGTTGAAGATCCAGAACAGGGACGCCCCTGGTTTCAGCAGCAGATCCACGTAGTATTGGTCCGTATACTTCAAGATATTCATTCCGATGCCGAACGACACCGGGATTTCAAAAGGATAGATGGTAAAAACGTACGAGGCTTTCGCGATGATGGGCAGCATGAGGAACAGGTTCTGGTTCGGATCGAAGGAAAATGCCCCTCCCAGCTCGGCGCCAATCCGAATGCGGGGAGCGACATACGCCGACCAGTTCAGGAAAGCCTCTCCGCCGACGGTAAGCTGCGGAGGATTTCCCGCAAGCAGAGCGGTCCCGGTGGGAAGGAGGAAAAGCGGGAGAAAAATGCCCGCGGAGATCGAAAGGGTCTGGTCGCCCAGGGTGTACTGGGAAGGCTCAACGACTTGCGCGTTAGCGGCGAAAAGGGGCATTGCGCCGCCCGCGAGAACGAGCAGGACGAGAACGCAAACAAGTCTGTCGGGTCGTTTCACTCTGATTCCCCCAGTAGGTTGAATTCGTAGCACGGCGAGGTCACTTAATCAAGTTTCCCCGGCATCCTCGATATCAAGGACGAGCGTGCGGATGGGGCCGTCGACGGCAATTTCCACGCTGCCGTGCGTTGAGATTGCCGTCGGTGTGATAAGCGAGCCGTCCTCGCGTTTTTCCAGGTCCCCCTGGGGATAGTCGACGCGGCAGAACGGGTTGAGAAGGCGCACCCAGGCAAAGACCCGCGACGGAAGGACCAGGGAGAGATCGCCGCCGGAGGAGTAGATGTCTCCGGAGAGCTTCTTTTTCGGTCTCCCCAGGAGCACCTCCTGGGCCCCGGAATCGGTGCGCAGCTCGAGTGCCTCGACGTCGAGCTTTCTCAGGTCCATGCGCAGGTCGGCCTCGTGCAGCTGCAGGAACACTCTCAGCGGCGTCCCGCGGGGAAGCTCGAGGCGCCAGGTGTTGCGAAGCTGGAAGTGAGCGGGAAACAGCGGCTGGCTGATGGCAATGGTGACCTCGCTCCGCTCGCCCATGCTCTCCTGCGTGATCGTGGGCGGGGGGCCGTTGCCGATCTGCTCGGTGATCAGGCGCGGCGCGTCCGTTGCGCCGCCCACCACCAGCTTCCCGTAGGAGAACTGCAGGCGGAAGGTAAGGTCGGCGGATCCAGGGGCGATGGGGATCGGGAACTGGAGCGTCCTCACGCTGGATGCATCCGCCGAAACACGCTTCCTGGTGGAATCCACGACGAGCATGATGCCCGCAATGACCAGCAGGACGGGCCAGAGATTGATCGCGATACTTTTCGCTTCCTCGCTGATGAAACGAAAGGCGTACCCAAGCAGGAACAGGCCGATCACGAGGGAGAAGATGGAGACGAGCAGCGCGATGCGCTTCGTCAGCGGGTGCATGCGGGTACTCTAGGGGGTTTCAGCTTCCACTGTCAACCAACGCGATCTGGACACGTTCGTACGGCAATGTGTACATTGACGTACGAACGGAGGACGATCATGAGTGACATTGAGCCCCGGAGCCAGGTGACTCGCAGCGGCATGACCGCAGTCGGTGGCATCGGGGGCGGAATTGCGCTGCTTGCTCTTGCCGGTTTTCACTGGTTCGGAATCATTGCGGGAGCGCTCCTTGTTATTGGCGGACTCGCCCTCAGCGGTTCAAAGTCCGATCGGAAAGTGGGAATCGTCACGACGATCGTCGGCGCAGCTTCGCTGGCAACCGGCATCCTTGGCCGCTGGCTCCCTGGCATTCCCTGGCTTATGCGGGCTGCGGGTATTCTCCTGATCGGCGTAGGGATCTACTCTGTAGTGAAATTTCTGCGCGGCGTGAAGTCGAGGTCCTGACCTGGGTGAGACTGCGGGGGCGCACGGCAGGGTCTGGATGGAGACCTACGGGTGCCAGATGAACAAGGCGGAGTCGGAATCAATCCTCATTTCGCTCCAGCGAGAGGGGTGGACACCCGCCGATTCGGACTCTGACGCCGACCTGGTGATCGTGAATACCTGCTCCGTGCGGGAGACTGCGGAGGAGCGCATCCGCGGCAGGCTGGGGTACTACCGCCACGCGAAGAACCGGCGTCCGTTCACCCTGGTCCTCACGGGATGCATGGCAGAACGGCTGAAGGATAAAATCATCGACGAGCATCCCGAAGTCGATGTCGTGGTGGGGACTTTCAGCAAGGCAGACCTTCCGGCCGCCGTCAACAGGGCGCGGACGGCCCGGGCTCCCGTGGTCACCGCGGATAACGGCGAGTATTCCTTTGCCGCTCTTCACTCTTCCGGCGGCACGAAAGCCTTCGTGCCGATAATGCACGGGTGCAACAACCACTGCTCGTATTGCATCGTTCCCAGCGTCCGCGGCCCCGAGGTGTCCCGCTCTCCCCGGGAGATCCTGGCCGAGCTCCGAACACTGTCGGCCCGGGGGGCGAAAGAGGTGACGCTGCTGGGCCAGAATGTGAACTCCTATTCTTGGCGTGACGGTTCAGCCACGGTGACATTCCCCGTGCTCCTGCAATCCATTGCGGAGGAGTGTGGGTCGGTCAGGTGGCTGCGCTTTCTCACCTCGCATCCAAAGGATCTCTCGGACGATCTCCTGCATGTGATGGCCTCCTCTCCGATCTTCTGCCGCCACCTTCACCTGCCGATGCAGAGCGGGTCGACACGGGTACTGGGGCTGATGAACAGGGGGTACACGGCGGACCAGTACCTTTCCCGCGTGCAGCGCATTCGGGACACCCTCAACGGAGCGGCCCTGACAACCGATATACTCATTGGATTTCCGGGGGAAACCGAGGATGATGTCGAGGAAACCCTCCGCCTGATGGAAGAGGTGGGCTTCGACGACGCGTTCCTGTACTTCTATAATCCCCGGGCCGGAACTCCTGCATGCGACATGCCGGGCGCGTTGTCTGACACGGTGAAGCACGAACGATTGGCGCGCGTCATCGAGGCGCAGCGGGCCATAGGCCGCAGGCGGGCCGTCGAACGGCTCGGAAGGGAAGTCGAGGTTCTCGTTGAGGGAGTATCGAAGAAAGCGCCGGGTGAGCTCCTCGGGAGGACCGAGTGGGACGCAATGGCAGTTTTCCCGGGCGATCGGTCTGGCATTGGGCAGTTCGCACGCGTGCGCCTGCGCTCGCTCGCAGGGGCGACATTCAGGGCGGAACCGGCTTAGGGCGGCCCTCGCGGTCCTGTTCCTCCTGGGAGCGGCGATCGTTATGCCTGCTGACTCCCTTCTCGAGAAGGCAGATGCTCGCGTGAAAGCCGGAGACAGTGAAGGCGCGGCGAAGCTGTACGGCTCGTGGCTGGAGGCAAACCCCGGCGCATCCGCATCGGCCGGGGTTTTCTCGCGTTACTTCGCTCTCGAGGAAGATTTCATGACGCTCGTGGATGCGAGCGAGAAATTCCTTTCCTCAGGCCATGGCGTTACGGGGGCGGCACAGCAGTTCGCCCTGATTGCCCGGCTGCTCGAGCTCTCGGGCAGGCGGGAGCTTGCCCGAGACGCATACATTTCAGCCTATGAGGAAGGGGCTGGGGATGCGGCGCTGGTCTCGGCATTCCTGCTTTCCCTGCAGATGGACGACCGCGAGGCACTGGCGAAGAGCCTGAAGCAGCTGAAGGGAAGGGGAGCCGCTGCGGGGTCCCTGCTGGATTCCCTGGCCGCCATGCAGGCAGGAAACGACCCCGCTGCGCAGGAGAAGATACTGTCCCTCGCCGAGGCAGCGGGCGATCCAGGCCTGCAGCTGAAGTCGCTCTGGGTTCTCTACGCTGCGGCCATGGGCCAGGGAGATGAAAAATCCACGGCGGACCTGCGGGCACGGCTCCAGGAGCGTTTCCCCGGCTCACCTGAATCTATAATTGCCACGCGCGCCACGGCGACCGCAAGGAGCGTGGTGACCCTGGCACCGACTCCAGGTTCGTTCGCCCGGCCGGAGAGCAGCCAGCAGGCAGCGCCCGCGTCTGCCCCAACGTCTGCCCCGACGGCACCGGATCCGTCCCCCCCGCCGGCCGTTTCACCGGCACCAGAGCCGTCACTTTCTCCTTCTTCCGTACCTCTCCCGGCAGCAACACAACCGCAACCGACGCCGGGGATCGCGGTGCAGGCGGGGTCGTTCAAGATGAAGGAAAATGCCGATGACCTTGTTGCAGAGCTCACCCGGCAAGGGTTCAACCCTGTCGTGAAGCACGAAAGCCAACAGGGCGGGGACCATTTCCGCGTTTTCGCTGCCACGGGCCTGGATAACGAGCAGGCGCGAATGCTGATTGCCCGCTTGAAGAAGCTCGGGTTCAGCGGATTCGCCGTCGCCGAGAAACCGGGTCCCTGACTATTTCTTGCTCAGGTCCTGCGTCTGGGCGAGCAGCAGCGAATCTCCGCGGGCCTCTTCATAGCCTTTCACGGTGAGGAGCACGGGAGAAAGAGAGATGGTGCGCTGGATGCGCGTGGGGTCCTTTTTCTCGCGGTAATCCATGAGCCATGAGCGGACGGTTGACTGCTTTCCATCCCGGGAGTAGAGGCGCACGCTGAGTATCGATCTCTGTCCCACGGTGAACACGATGAATGTCCCGGTGCGCAGCCCGCCCTTGTCGTTCCAGCCGACCCGCGAGGTGTCGAAGTCGACGCTCAGCCCGTCGGTGCCCACGTAGCGGCCCGCGAGCTTCAAGGCGGACATCCGTACCTGCGTGTCGGGCTGCTCCAGGAGACGGGCCCGTATGTCGTCGGTCACCTTCGTGTACTTGACGGAAGGTGACTCCCCCGAGTCGTTGCCGATGATGGTTACCGTGATGCTGTTCACGGAGTCCACGCTCACGGAAAATGTGCGGATGAGCTGGATCTGCAGGACCGTCTCGTTCTCTCCGATGACCAGGAGACGGCTGTAGATCGTCCGATGCGACTCCCTCCAGAGATAAACTTCCTGCGTGTTGCCTGAGGAGAGGGCGATCTTGCGGGCGCGCGGGTCGAAGTCGATGATGGACAGGTAGGTGTCGCCCTTGCCGCCCTGCGCAGGCTGGATCTGTACCCATGAGCCTGAAATGAACTGTTCGAAAGCGGCCTCGCCGCCGCTGTTGTACAGCGTTTCAAGCTGAGCCTGCTGCACCTTTTCACCAGGGATCTTTTCAGGAGCCCCCGGCACGTACCTGCCCTCCGAGGCGCTCCA
>JBEKVA010000233.1:0-6818 GCA_049514475.1 Spirochaetia bacterium | reverse complement strand
GCTGCGCCGCTACCAGGCCCTGGCAGCGGGCGCCATCGACACGGTGTCCCTGGTTCCGGCGGAGCCGAAGCTCGTCGTCAGCCACCTCTCGGGGGGAAACCAGCAGAAGGTGGTCGTGGGCAAATGGCTCTCCCTCAGCCCCGCGGTACTGCTGCTGAATGACCCCACCAAGGGGGTGGATGTCGGCACGCGGGAGAACATCTACCGCATCATCGCGGGGCTCACCCGCAGCGGGACCTCGGTGGTGCTGTACGCCAGTGACAACGAGGAGCTGATCGACAACTGCGATCGGGTGCTCATCATCTTCGAAGGAAAGATCGTGAAGGAAATGACGGGTGACGATATCACCGAGGAGAAGATCGTCATCTCCTCACTGAACGTGACACACAGCGAGGAAGGCGGGCACGCGTCATGATCACGTCGCGGCGGCTGAAAAACATCGTCCAGGACTCCTCCTTTCCCAGCTTCATCATGCTGGTGGTCCTCATCATGGTGAACGCCATCCTGCAGCCGGGCTTTTTCTCCTTCCAGGTGTTCCGCATGAACTTCATGACCTTCACCCCGCTCATCCTGGTGAGCCTGGGCCAGGCAACGCTGCTGCTGGTGGGCGCCGTGGACCTTTCCCTGGGCGCCGGCATCTCGCTGGTCACCTGCGTGATGGCCTCCCTGATGCACGACGATCCCCTCTCCATCGTGCTGGTCACGGTCCTGGGGGTCGTGGTAGCGCTCGGGCTTTCGCTGTTCAACGGCAGCTTCATTGCCTACATCGGGCCGCCCCCGCTCATCATGACCTTCGCCACCTCGGTGGTCTGGTACGGCATCGCCCTGGTCCTCATGCCGAGCCCCGGCGGCCACATCCCCGAGGCGTTCTACGGCCTCTACGGGAAGAGCGTCGGGCACATCCTGCCGGTGTCGGTGATCGTGCTCCTTGTCGCGCTGGCCTTCTGCATCATCCTGAGCAGGCTGCGCGCCTTTCGCCACCTGTACGCGGTGGGCGGAAGCGAGCGCGCCGCGCAGGCAAGCGGGATCAACCTGGTGCGCACCCGCATCTTCGCCTTCCTGGTGAGCGGCATCTTCGTGGCGCTGGCGGCGCTGTGCGTGGTGGGCCAGACGGCCACGGGGGACGCCCGCAGCGGCCAGGGCTTCACGCTGAACTCGGTGGCCGCCGCGGTCATTGGCGGCATTGCCTTCTCCGGCGGCAAGGGAAACTTCGTCGGAGCCATCATCGGGGGCATCATCCTGGGCCTCCTGATCAACATCATCTACTTCGCGAACATCACCTCCTTCTACCAGGTCTTCACGAAGGGCGTCATCATCCTGGTCGCGCTTCTCATCGGCGCGGTGCCGCGGCTGCGCCGCGAGCTCTCCCAGCGTTGAAAGGAGCCGCCGCGTGAATAACCGCTTGAGGACAGTCCCCGGCGCGCTGCGCACCCTGGCCACCAACAAGCTCGCTTTTGCCGTGGCGGCCATCGTCGTGCTGTTTGTGACCGGCGAGATCATCGCGCCGGGCTTCCTCAGCTTCGGCCACCTGATGAGCGTCCTGCGCCTGTCGGTGTTTCTCGGCATCGTGGCCCTCGGCCAGACCCTCGTGATCATGTCGGGCGGGGAAGGGATCGACCTCTCCGTGGGGTCCGTGGTCTCCCTCGGGGTCGTGGTCGCCTCCTCGATACTGCTGGGGAAGGACGGGAACATCGTGGCGGCCATTGCCGCGGCGATCTTCGCGGGGTTCGCCATCGGGCTGGTGAACGGCATCGGGATCTCCTACATCGGGATCCCCCCCCTCATCATGACGCTGGCCATGTCGAGCGTGGTCGAAGGGCTGTCGCTGCTGTACACGAAAGGCTATCCCACCGGCACCGCCTCTCCCCTGCTGGAGACGGTGGGCAACGGGCGCATCATCGGGATCCCCAACGTGCTGCTGCTGTGGATCGTGTTCATCGTCGTGGCCACGCTGCTGCTCTTCAGGAAGCGCTGGGGAGCGATCCTTTTCGGCGTGGGGGCCAACGCGGTCACCGCCGAGCTTTCCGGCATCAACGTGAAGCGCTTCCGCATGTTCGTCTACGCCATCTGCGGGGCCATCTCCGCCTTTGCCGGCTTCATGATCCTGGGATATACAGGCACCCCCTACCTGAACCTCGGTGCCCCCTACCTGATGTCATCGATCGCCGCTGTGGCCGTCGGCGGCATCGCCCTGGCCGGGGGAAGCGGCAGCTACCTGGGCGCGGTCATCGGCTGCATCCTGCTCACCACCCTGTCCAGCATCCTGGTGACCCTGCGGACCACCGAGGCCATCCGGCAGATCGTCTACGGAGGGCTCCTGTTCGTCATCGTGGTGGCCTATACGCGCCGCTCCCGGGACTAGGAGAGAGAGAGATGAAGATCGGCATATTCACCGCGCTGTTCAACGACTGGCCCCTGGAGAAGGTGGCGCGCCACGTTGCCGGCCTTGGCTACGAGGCGGTGGAGCTGCCTGCCTGGAAGGGCAGCAGCCACATGGACCTGAACGACGTCATCAACGGCGGGGCGAAGAAGCTGAAGAAGCTCCTTGCCGACCACGGGCTTTCCATCTCCGCCCTCAGCCACGGAATTGCCGGGCAGCTCTCCATGGGACCGCACGACTCCAGCACCGACGCGTGGGCGCCGGGCATGGACCCCGCGCAGAAGATCGCCTACGCGGTGGAGCAGCTGAAACTGACCGCCCGCGCCGCCTCCGAGCTGGAGGTGCCGGTGGTGACCGGTCTCATCGGCTCCCATGTATGGGACAAGTGGTACATCTTCCCGCCGGCCAACGAGCAGCTCTACGAGCAGGGCTTCACCCTGTTTGCCGAGCGGTGGAACCCGGTGCTGGACGAGTTCAGGAAGTACGGGGTGAAGTGGGCGCTGGAGGTGCACCCCACCGGCATTGCCTACAATATCGAGACGGCGCAGATGGCCGTGAAGGCACTTGGCGATCGTCCCGAGTTCGGGTTCAACTTCGACCCATCGCACCTGGTGTGGCAGCTCATCGACCCGGTGATCTTCATCAAGACATTCGGGAAGAGGATCCTCCACAGCCATGCCAAGGACGCCGAGCTGCAGGAGGACGAGGTGCATCGCTCGGGGGTGCTGTCCACGGGAAGCTGGATGCGGCCCGACCGCGGCTTCCGCTTCCGCGTGCCCGGCTGGGGCCAGGTGAACTGGCGCCGCGTGATCACGGCGCTGGTGTCGGTGGGCTACGACTACGTGATGTCCTTCGAGCACGAGGACCCGGTGATGTCCCCCGAGGACGGGGCGGAGAAGGCCATCGCGTACCTGCGGCCGCTGATCATCAAGAAGCCCCTGACAAAGGTGTGGTGGTAGGAGGCCGTCGTGAAGCGGTGGAGGATTGCCGGCATCAACTTCGATCACGATCACATGGGGGACAACCTCCGCATGGCCTTCAACCACCCCGGGGCGGAGATCGTCGGCATCTGCCACGAGGAGCCGCGCAGGATGGAGCGTGCCGCGGCCAACTTCTCCCTGCCGCCCGAAAAGATCTTCATCGACTACCGCGCCTGCATCGAAAAGACGCGGCCCGATATCGTGCTGCTCTGCCCCGCCACGGCGCGCCACGCGGAATGGGTCCTCAAGGTGGCCCCTTTCGGCGTGCACGTGATACTGGAAAAGCCATTCGCCTCGAGCCTCGCCGATGCGGATGCCATGATTGCCGCGATGAAGGCCGCGGGGAAGCTCTTCGCCATCAACTGGCCCCTTGCCTGGTACCCGCCGCACGTGACCGCCAAGCGCCTGGCCGACACGGGGGCCATCGGGGATGTCATCGAGGTCCATTTCTACGACGGCAACCGCGGGCCGCTCTTTCACACGGCCGACAAGGTCGAGATCTCACCCGATGAGAGGGAACGGGAGAAACCGCGCACGTGGTTTTACAAACGCGAGGCCGGCGGAGGCTCCCTGCTGGACTACCTGGGCTACGGGGCGACCCTGGGCACGTGGTACCACGACGGGAGAGCGCCCATCGAGGTGACCACCGTCGTGGATGAGCCTTCCCGCCTGGAGGTGGACGAGCACAGCATCACGGTGGCGCGCTACGAGCGCGGCCTGTCGAAGTTCGAGACGCGCTGGGGCACGCAATCGGATCCCTGGACGCACCAGCCGCAGCCGAAGTGCGGGTTCGTGATCGTGGGCACGGCGGGCAGCATTTCCAGCTACGATTTCGAGCCGACGGTCCGCCTGCAGACCCCCGGGGATCCGAAAGGCCGCGAGGTTCCCGTGGACATTCTGGAGGCGCCGCGGCAGAACCCGGTGCAATATATAATCCACTGCCTGGAGACGGGAGAGGCCGTGAGCGGCCCCCTGTCACCGACGATCTCGCGCATCGGCCAGCGCATCGTGGATTCAGCCGCATTGAGCGCCCTGCACAAGCACACGGTGCGGCTGCTGTAGGAAGAAAGGGTCACGATCATGCCTCTGGACGTCAACGATACCTATGGCCTTCCCCCGGGGACCAGCCTGCGCGAAATCCCCGCCCCTTCCCTGCCGTACGCGCCGGCGGATCCCCGCTCTTACAGGCCGAAGATCGGTCTCATCGGGTGCGGGGGAATCAGCGTGCAGCACCTGCTCGCCTACAGCGCCGCCGGTTACACGGTGAGCGCCCTGTGCGACGTGAACGAATCCCGGGCCCGCGACATGCAGAAGAAGTTCTATCCCGATGCGGCGGTGTTCAGCGACTTCCGGAAGGTGATCGCGCGGGATGATATCGAGGTGCTGGACATGGCGGCGCACCCCGATCAGCGTGCCGCCATGTTCGGCCCGGCCATCGAGGCGGGCAAGCACATCCTCAGCCAGAAGCCATTCGTCACCGACCTCGACTTCGGGCTGAGCGTGGTGGAGAAGGCGGAAAAGAAGGGCGTGCGCCTGGCGGTAAACCAGAACGGCCGCTGGGCCCCGCACTGGAGCTGGATACGTCACGCGGCTGCCGCCGGGCTCCTGGGAAAGATTTCGAGCGTTCGCCTGGCGGTGAACTGGGACCACAGCTGGATTGCCGGCAGCGTTTTCGAGGGCATCCATTACATCATCCTCTACGACTTCGGGATCCACTGGTTCGATATCACCAATTGTCTGCTGAAAGGCAGGAAGCCGCTGCGGGTGCGCGCCACCGCCGCCCGCGCGCCCGGCCAGCGCATCAAGCCTCCCCTTCTCTCCCAGGCCACCGTGGAATACGAGGACGCGCAGGCGTCTCTGTTCTTCGACGCGAGCACGCTCCACGGAGGGCAGGATGCCACCTTTGTCGCGGGAATGCTGGGCACCGCGTGGAGCGCGGGACCCGACCTCAACGCGCAGGCGGTGGGCTTCGCGACGTCGGAAGGGATCGCACGGCCCGCCCTCGAAGGCTCGTGGTTTCCCGACGGATTTCACGGGTCCATGGGGGAGCTGCTGCGCGCCGTGGAGGAGCGCAGGGAGCCGTACAACGGCGCCCGCGACAACCTCGAATCCCTCGCGCTGTGCTTCGCGGCGCTGGCCAGCGTGGAAAGCGGGGCGGCGGTGGCCCCGGGAGCGGCGCGAAAGCTGCCGCAGCGTGGCCAGGGATGAAAGAGCGAATAGACAAGGTGCTTGAGATCCTGGCCCGCAAGGGCTATCGAAGCGTCTCCGAGCTCTCCGCTGACCTCGATGTCTCCGAGATGACGGTCCGCCGCTACCTGGATCGCCTGGAGCAGAAGGAGCTGATCAAACGGACGCACGGCGGGGCTTTTGCCGGCCTCGAGATGATCGAGGTGGACTACCGGGTGCGGGAGACGGTGCGCCGCGCGGAGAAGGAGGCCATTGGCCGGCTCGCGTGGTCGCTGATCCAGCCCGGGGAATCGGTGTTCATCGACGCCGGCAGCACCACCGCGTACCTGGCCCTTGCCATGGATGACACCCGGCGCATCACGGTGGTCACCAACTCCACCACGGTGCTGCAGGCGCTGGAGGGCAAGGCGAACATAGAGACGATCCTCCTCGGCGGAAAGGTGCACGCGCTCTCCCATTCCCTCGTGGGTCCCATCGCGGAGGAGACCGTGCGGCAGTTCCGCTTCACGAAGGCGTTCATGGGCACCGTGGGCATAAACCTGGTGGAAGGCCTCACGCAGTCGAACGTGGACGAGGTGCCCGTGAAGAAACAGGTGGCGCTCAACGCCCGCCAGGTCATCGTCCTGGCCGACAGCTCGAAGATCAACAGGGACGTCCTCGTGATGTTCCTTCGTCTGGACCAGATCCACATGGTCATCACCGACAGCGGTATTTCGGACGAGCACCGTCGTGCCCTGGAGGACCAGGGAATCCGGGTGCTCGTCGCGGAGAGCGATCGACGGAGCTCGACGCAGCGAGGAGGAGATTCGTGAGCTTTGTTCCCATGGCAGATCTCATGGGCCGGGCATTCCGCGGGGGCTACGCGGTGCCGGCCTTTTGCACGTGGAACGCGGAGTCGATGGAGGTGATCCTGGGCGTCGCGGAGAGGATGCACGCGCCGGTGATCCTCATGCAGGGGCCGGGCGAGTTTCCCGTTCTCTCCCCCGCGGCCATGGCGGCCGCGGCGCGCGCGATAGAGGGGCTCCACCACGCGGCGGCGGCCCTTCACCTGGACCACGGCGACTCAATGGAGATGGTGCGCGCCTGCGTCGACGCCCGCTACACTTCGGTCATGCTGGACTTCTCCGCGCGGTCCTTCGAGGAAAACGCGCAGGCGCTGCGTGACGTCGTCGCCCTGGCGCGCCCGCGGGGCATCAGCGTCGAGGGGGAAATTGGAAAGATCGGGAAGGCGGACGATGCGACCGCCGAGGCCGGGGCCGGCTCGGCCTACA
>JBEKVA010000232.1:0-14015 GCA_049514475.1 Spirochaetia bacterium | reverse complement strand
AACCTCACTGCTGGCCGGGCGGCTTGGAGTTTCACAGCCATCCGTGACGAGCATGGTGAAAAAGCTCGCGGCCCGGAAGCTCATCGAGCACACGCCTTACCTCTCCATTACCCTTACGGCGGCTGGAGAGCGGCTCGCCCTCGAAACTGTACGTCATCATCGGCTCATCGAAACGTACCTGCAGCGCGCCCTGGGATTGGGCCTCGAGGAACTGCACGAGGAGGCGGAGAGGCTGGAACATGCGATGTCTGAAAAGCTGGAGGATAGGATCGATGCGTTCCTGGGGCATCCGGCATTTGATCCGCACGGTTCGCCCATCCCCGATCGTGAAGGACAGGTGAGCCAAAGGGACTTAGTGCCTCTGTCGCAACTGCGGCCAGGGGAAAAGGCCCTGGTAGCCCAGATCACCTGCAGGGCTCCCAAGCAGCTGAAGCACCTCGAAGCGCTCGGTCTTGTGCCAGGCGCCGCGGTGAGAGTAAAAGCCGCAGACTTGGGCGGCGGCGTCATGCGGCTGGAGTTTGCCGCGCATCCGGATGAGCCGGTTGGAGAAAGCATCAGCGGCTGCGTCTTTGTGTCTAGGATTGGAGGGAAGAAATGAAGCACGCTGCCTACGTGCAGGATCGGCCCGTGTCGGGCACAGGGGCGTGGCCATCCAAACTCCAGGTCCTTGAAGTGGAGTCCTTTGATGGGCTCATCACCTTACGCGTTGCTGAAAAGAAGCACGTTCTGTGGCAGGCCACGGCGAGCCAGATCATTGTGCGAGAATTCAAAGGAGGAGAATGAGATGTCGGAGTCACACCCGAAACTCCAGGAGGCCGCGCGCGAAGCAATCGGCGGGCAACGCAGGGGGCTCATGGCCGTCATGCCATTTCTCGGTCCTGCCTTTATCGCTTCCATCGCCTACATAGATCCTGGCAACTTCGCTACTAACATTCAGGGAGGCGCCCAGTTTGGCTATTCCCTCCTGTGGGTGATCCTGCTGGCCAATCTGATGGCAATGCTCCTGCAGAGCCTTTCGGCCAAGCTAGGAATCGCCACGGGAAAGAATCTTGCTGAGATGTGCCGCCTGCGTTTCCCTCGGGGAGTCAACATCACCCTGTGGCTCACGCAGGAAGTGGCTGCCATGGCAACGGACCTTGCCGAGTTCCTTGGGGCGGCGATCGGGCTCAATCTCCTGCTGCACATTCCCCTGTTGCTGGCAGCAGCCATCACGGGGGTGCTCGTGTTCGCGATTCTCGCTGTAACGCAGCGAGGGTTCCGCGGACTGGAGCTGTTCATCGGTGGCGCTGCCGGGGTGATCGCCCTGTGCTATGTAGTGGAAACGCTGCTGGCAAAGCCAGATTGGGGTCAAATTCTCTTTCATACCTTCGTGCCGAGCTTGCCGGGAAGCGATGCGGTGCTTCTGTCGGTGGGCATCATCGGCGCCACCGTTATGCCTCACGTGATTTATCTGCACTCAAGTCTTACCCAGCACCGCATTGTCCCCCATAACGACCAGGACAAGCGCAGGATATTCTACTTTGAGAAAATCGACGTGGCCGTGGCCATGGGCGTCGCGGGCGTGGTGAATCTGGCCATGCTCTTCATGGCCGCAAAGGTTTTCAACCTTACGGGGCACGTCGATGTGGCAGAAATCCAGACCGCCTATCAAACCCTTACTCCCCTGCTCGGAGGCGGAGCCGCCACGGTGTTCCTGATCTCACTGGTCGCATCGGGGATATCCAGCTCTCACGTGGGAACCATGGCGGGCCAGGTCGTCATGCAAGGGTTTGTTGGATTCCGTATTCCTGTATGGATCCGGCGGGTCGCCACGATGATTCCCGCACTAATCGCGATCGCCTTCGGGCTCGACCCCACGCGAACGTTGGTCATGAGCCAGGTGGTCCTCAGTTTCGCATTGCCGATTCCAGTCATCACCTTGATCATGTTCACGAGAAATCGAACGATCATGGGATCCCTTGTAAATCGGCGGCTTACAACGATCCTCGCAATCCTTTGCGCCGTGATCATCCTCTCGCTGAACGTCGTGCTTCTGTACACGACCTTCGGCGGGCAGATCGGATTTGGAGGGCACACCAGTGGGTGAAAAAGTATTTCGCCATATTCTCGTCCCCTTGGATGGGTCACGACTCGCCGAGTCAGCACTTACGACTGCGGTGTGGTTTGCCAGAAAAATGGATGCACAGATGACCCTCGTTCACATCATCGAGAAAAACGCGCCTTCAGAAGTTCATAGCGATAGACACCTCGTGACACCAAAGGAGGCAACAGCGTACCTCACGGAGCTCTACAAGCTCCCCGCGCTTTCAAGCCTGCGTGTTAAGACTCACGTGCACACGGCTGAAGTGAGCGACGTAGCGCGCAGCATTACTAAGCACTCCGAGGAGCTTGTTCCTGACCTTATTGTCCTTTGCACCCATGGCAAAGGTGGCGCGCGAAGGCTTTTGTTTGGAGACATCGCACAACAGGTCATTTCGCTTGGAACAACTCCAGTGCTGATGGTGCGTCCTTTGAAGGAGACGCAAGTCATCGGGACGGTGAGAGATTTTCGAACCATCATAGCCCCTATCGACAGCGATCCGGGCCACGAGAAGGGTCTGCCGATGGCAACGGAGATTGCACTCACCTTCCACTGTCGACTACATCTTCTCATGGTTGTGCCAAAACTGCTTAATTTGAGCGGCTCGAAGGCTGCTACCTCACTCATTCTACCGGGTGCGACACGACTCAATCTGGAGATGGAGAGTGAGGGTGCGCGAATATATCTAGATCAACGAGCGACCGAGCTGAACCAACAAGGAGTTTTGGCAGACTACGAATCCTCTCGCGGAGATCCGGCCCGCGCCATTATAGCCTCAGCCCGCCGTCTCTCGGCGGATCTGGTGGTCATGGGTACCCACGGTCGGGCAGGGGCGAATGCGCTCTGGGCAGGAAGTGTCGCCGCGCGTGTTGTGGCTCGCATTCAAGCGCCGTTGATGCTGGTCCCCTTGGGCAAGAGCGACGACCAGGCGGCTCGGTAGCAAAAAAATCCGAATTCATCGAACAGTTTCCCTTGAGAGAAAGGATCGTCGGAAATGGCCGGTGACCACGGTCGCAGTTCACAATTGGCACGAGGCAATCGGATCGAGTGGCTGTCAGCCGTTTGAATGGTCATCGAAGCTGTCGCCGCTGTGATGGCGGGCGTGATGTCCCACTCGGTTTCGCTGGTCGCTTTCGGCGCGGACAGCGTAATCGAACTTGTCGCAGGAGGAGCGCTTCTGTACAGGCTCTACGTCGAAGCGAACGAAAGCGGCTGGAAGCGCGTCGAAAGGGCCGAACGGGCTGCTTCATGGATCGTCGGGATCGCTCTTCTTGCGCTCGCCGCCTACATTGTGGTCTCCTCTGTTGTCTCGCTTTTCATGCAGTCACGCCCCGCCCTTCGACCGACCTGGCCGAGGCCCTCTCCTTTGAAGGCCAAAGGCACTCGCTTCGGAGTGCCCAGGACAAACGATGCTACCAAGGCAACCCGTCTCGCGGCCACCGCGAAGGAACTGGACGGGTTCCTCCGCTTAACCTTCGGGCTTCAGGCGGGCGAGACGGTCCGTCCAGTCGGGCAGGAGGCGCAAGGGCAATGAGGCGGCTTTTTCTTGTCGTTATCTCGCTCCTCGTCGTGGGTGCTCTGCCCGCATCCGCACATCCTCACGTGTTCATCAACAACCGGATGACTGTGATGTTCGATGGCGGATGGCGGCATGCTCCAGGGGGTCAGTTTCACGTGGACCTTCGATGAAATGTTTTCCAACATGATCCTGTCAGATTACGACCCGAAGTATACCGGGCAATTCGACGCTGCTCAGGCTAAGGCCCTGAAGCAAGGGGCATTCGACAACCTGGAGAACTACCTTCATTGCCATCAGCATCGGGAAAAAACAAATCAGTCATTTCATGATCGAGCGATTTGCGCCCAGCGTGCCTGACAAGAACAAGCTCGTGTACACCTTTTTCATCCCCCTGAAGCTCGCGCTTCAGCAGAGGGACCAGACCGTACGCCTCACTGTATATGACGACAGCTACTACATCGCCTTCGATCTCCTGCACATCGATGATGTGACCGTGCAGGCGGGCCCCGACATTGCCTGTGATCTCTCCATCGAGAAGACGAAAGTGAAGCCTCTCTGGCTCATGATCAGATTCAAGGGGAGCTCATGAAGAGATCAGTTTTCGTCCTATCACTTTTCCTGCTCGCTGTGTCCTCTTTCGGCCAGGTAGGCTCGAATCCCTTTACTGCCAAAGACAACGCGCCGCATTCCGAGGGGTTTCTTCGATCCATGACTTCAGGCGCTTCGGCCCTCCTCTTCAATGCGATGGCCCCGATACAGAAAACCCTTAATGAGAGCCTCGCGGCCATCACTCGTTCGCTCGAGGGTTCCCGCTCGTTGGCGGGACTGCTCTTTGTGATGCTCGTTTCCCTTGTCTATGGCATGTTTCACGCGGCAGGGCCCGGCCATGGCAAAACGATCGTCGCGTCGTTTTTTCTTGCAAACGATGCGAAGCTTCGGCACAGCATAATAGTTGGGTACCTCATCGCGGTCGTGCACGCGCTGGCGGCGCTTGCCGTAGTGCTCATCCTGTATTACGTGATCAGAGGGCTGTTTTCCACCGGCGTCGAGCAGGCTGACCACTACATCCAACTCATTACCTTCGGGATCATCGCGGTGCTGGGGGGCTTCGTGCTCGTGGATGTCGAAACAGCTGGACAAGCTGGAGGTTGCGCTGGCTCAGAAATGAAGTTCTCCCCCGAGGAGGAGACCCGCGGGTCTCCTCCTCGGATATCATTGACATCCACGCAGCCGTTCCACCCGCCGCTCGACGCGCGGGCTTCCCGCCTGATGCCTATTCCCTACTCCTCGCGATGCTGAGAACATCGACAACGGCTTTGGAGCAACCTATATAGCGAGCACGATCAACAGTCTGTGAGCAAAAATCCGGAAGGGAGCTGCGTGGCCAGCGTTTGGTGCCGACTATGCAGAAGCTCCTCTCTGTTCGGGCCAATAGCACATGCGTCTTGCAAAGTTGACCTCAATCCTACTACTCTTTCTGAGCACACGCCATGATAGATTGGATACGACTAAGTGCGCCTCTTTTTTTTGCTGCGTTTTCTGGGCTTGCCTTCGAAACGTTGCCGTTTCTTGCCATCGGGTCGCTCATTTCCGCCCTCATCCATGTGTTTGTCCCCGGCGCGCTGCTTCAGAAGTTTTTCCCCAAGAACAGGATGATTTCGATTATTGCGGGGATATTCCTGGGAGTGCTGCTCCCCGTCTGCGAATGCGGCACGGTGCCTGTCGCCCGAAGCTTGAAGGAAAAAGGGCTCCCGCTTTCTACAGCCGCAGCGTTCCTGCTCGCGGCGCCGTTGGTCAATCCGATCACGATCGTCTCCACCATTGTCGCATTTCAGGGTTACTCCCAGCCCGTCTTTCTGATCCGTGCGGGCCTGGGAGTGAGCGCTGCATTTCTTATTGCCCTGGTTATCGAGATGGCATCCGTCGCTACGACTCCCCTTTCATCACCGGTTGAATCAGAAAAGGATGCGTGTGTGGATTGCGAAGAGAATACGAAGAGAAAGGTATCCCTTCGACAGAAAATCGTCGAGGTGCTCGAACACACATCGCATGATTTTCTGGATACGGGGCGCTTCCTGGTCATAGGGATCTTCACGGCGTCCCTTGTCCGGGTTCTGGTGCCCATGAGCTCTCTCGCGCAAACACTCTCACGAAGCACGGCCGCCGCAACAGGAATCGGAATGGCCATGGCATACGTTCTTTCACTCTGCTCTTCCGCGGATGCCTTCGTCGCCAGATCCCTTCTCTCCTCGCTGCCATTCGCGGCAACCTTGGGCTTCCTGCTCCTCGGACCGATGATTGACATCAAGAACACGATTCTCCTCTCCCGGTTCATCCCCTCGCGGAAACTGGGTGTTCTGGTGGCGCTCATCGCCATTGTCATATTCACACTCGTCATGATCGCCGCACCCGTAGTCGGAGGCGCTGCATGATCGGGGCGCGGAGTTTGTCCCTGGAACGGATCATTCGCGCTGTGTTGTATTTCATTCTGGGCTCGGCCTGCTTGGGCCTCATCGTCTCGGGCAACATCGCCATTTTTCTCCACCCCCGTATGTCCCCCTGGATTGCGGATTCCGGGGTGGTCTTTCTTGCACTCTGTGCTCTCGAGATCCGCAAGGCGCGCCTGTCCCCGCGTTCTCCCCTGCCTGTCCTCAGCTACTATGCGTTGCTCCTCGTGATTGTCGTCGTCGCACAGTTTCCCCGGATAGGCCCTGTCGCGCCCGGTCGCTTCGACATGCCATCTCAAAGAAATCGCGTCTCCGACAAGCCCCCTGCGGTGCAGGCGGCCGCGCTGAAACCAGGCGACGACGATTACTGGCAGGTATATAATCTATTATACGATACACCCGGCTATTACTCCGGCAGGGAAATAACCCTCGCGGGATTCATATTCCGTGAAAAGCATTTTCCCGAGCATGTCGCCCTGGTCGGGCGAAACCTCATGTGGTGCTGCTCCGCTGACATGGGGCTCATCGGCTTCATGGCGAGCGGAGGGAACCTGGATTCACTTCCTGCGGGGACGTGGGTTGAGATCAGGGGCGTCCTGGACGTGATACCCTTCGACGTCGCGAAGGACGGGAAGACAAAGCCCGTTCCGCTCATCAAGATCGCGGCACTCCGCGTTCTTCGCGACCATCCATCGCAAAACATCTTCCCGCGATAGCCGGAGGCGCGGAGGGCCGGAGAGGCCTCCCCGCGGCACCCGCGAGCGCTATCTCAGCTTCAGTAGCGCGCGCACGTTGGTCACGATGTCTGCAGGAGTGGCGTCCGCGTCCATGCCCACGCGGATCATCCCTTTCTTGTCGACGATCCAGAAGGGAGCCGAATGGCCGACGTCGTAGCCGCCGCCGAATTGCTGTATGATTGTTCCCGCCAAGGACAGATCTGATTTCGAGAGGCCCTGGATGGGCTCCTCCATATCGTTGCCTGCCCCGCCTGCTTCCTTGCTTTCCTTCGGCGATGCCACCGCATCGGTGTCGGGATCGATCGTCACCCCGATGCCGTAGCCGGCCCACACGGCCTGAACCGCCTGCGGCGTGCCGCCGACGAAGTGCCAGGCGTCGAACAGCCCGAGCTCCCGGCTGTATGCAGCCGTCACTTCAGGGACGTCGCGCTTGGGATCCGTGGTCACTGCGACAAAGACGACGTTAGCTGCATCGCTGCCGAGCAGCGCGTAGGCATCCTTCATTTTCAGGGCGATGAACGGGCAGATGTCCGTACAGTGGGTGTAGATAAAAGACATGAGGACCACCTTGCCCTTTGTGGCCGCCATGTGAAACGGTGCGCCGTGCTGGTCGGTGAGTGTAAAGTCGGCGGCCCGTGACTGATGCTGCAGGAGATTTCCTACGACGCCGGTGAGGGGCTGTTCTTTTCCTCCCGACCCGAAAACCGGCAGAATCGCGCAACAGAGCAGACATGCGACACTCGCAGCCCTGATGAGTTTCATGACAACGCCCTCCTCAGTAGACAAAATACTACTTCCTTTTGCCTGCGTGATCGCATAAGCTTGTACTATCCGGTCTCGTTTCGAACGACCGGAACGATGGCAATCAGGAAGAGGCGCACGTCAGCCGATACCTGTCATGAGGGGGGGGGTGAGGCCAGGACAATGAAGCGCGTTCTCTTCGCGGTTCTTTCGCTTTTTGCGGCCGCCGCTTTTCCCGCCTTCGCTCATCCCCATGTCTTCGTCAACGACAGGACGACCGTGGTTTTCGACGGTGGCATGCTGAAAGGGGTCCGATTCACCTGGACCTTCGACGACATGTTTTCCAACATGATCCTCTCCGACTACGATCCGAAACACACAGGGCATTTCGACGCTGCCCAGGTCAAAGCGGTCAAAGAGGGAGCGTTCGACAATCTGGAGAATTACCACTACTTCGTCGCCTTTGCTGTCGGGAAGAAGCAGCTCAGTCACTTCAAAATCGAGCAGTTCACCCCCAGCGTGACGGAGGGGAGCAAGCTCGTGTATTCGTTTTTCGTCCCCCTGAATGTTCCCGTGCAGGCGACCGAGCAAAGCGTGCGCATCACGGTGTATGACGACAGCTACTACGTCGCATTCGACCTTCTGCACCTCACCGACGTGACCGTGCAGGCGGGAGATGATGTCACGTGGGAGCCCTCCATAGAGAAAACGAAGGTGAAGCCGCTCTGGCCGGGCCAGTACATGCCCGATCAACTCGTGATCAAATTCAAAGGAAGCTCATGAAAAGGCACGCACTTGCAATGATTCTCCTGCTGTCCGCGGCATCCTGTTTCGCGCAGGTGGGCTCGAATCCTTTCACGGCAAAGGATAGCCGGCCGCGTTCCGAGGGATTCCTCCACGGCCTGACCTCAGGGTTTGAAGCCTTTTTCGTCAATGCGATGGCCCCAATCCAGAAATCCCTGAATGAGAGCCTTGCGGCCATTACGCGTTCCCTCCAGGGGTCCCGGTCCCTGGCGGGGCTGCTTTTCGTCATGCTTGTCTCCCTGGTCTATGGCATGTTCCATGCCGCAGGGCCGGGCCACGGCAAGACGATCGTCTCCTCGTTCTTCCTCGCCAACGAGGCGAAGCTGCGGCACAGCATCGCGATCGGCTATCTCATCGCCGTGGTGCATGCACTGGCTGCGCTTGCCGTGGTGCTCGTCCTGTATTACGTGATCAGGGGACTGTTTTCCGTCGGCATCGAGCAGGCGGATCACTACATCCAGCTTGTCACCTTCGGAATCATCGCGGTGATAGGGGCCATCATGCTCGTCGGCAGGATCCGGGGTACCGGCCATCACCACCACCAGCACGCGGAAGAAGGGGGAGGGGGCATCACGATGCGGAAGCTCGTCGGGATAGCAGTTCCTGCGGGCGTGATTCCGTGTCCCGGGGCGGTGGCAGTGATCCTTTTCGCTCTTTCCCTGCATATGGTGGGAGTGAGCGTGCTCTCCGTTGTGTTCATATCCATAGGGATGGGAGTGACGATCAGCGTGACAGGCGCCATCGTGATCCTGGCCAAGCGCGGGATGGTGCGCGCCCTGGCAGGCGGTCATGAAGAGCGGGACTCGCTGCTTCGTAAAATCGTCGAAATCGGGGGAGCGGGAATCCTCTTTCTCTTCGGCTTGGTGCTGTTCCTGGCCCAGCTGTAAACGAGACGGCCCGAAAGCGCTCAGCGGTTCTTCCGGCGTTTCGCTTCGAGCGTTTCTCTGTTCGCGTTCAGGAACTCGAGCATGTATTGCTGGATATCCCCGAAGTATCTCTTCTGCAACCGGGTCCCTGACTTTGTTATGAAGCGGTAATGCCAGCTCTCGTATCGATAACCGGTAATCGCCTCGTAGCCCTGGGGATAGGAGAGGGAAAAACCATGCTCCTCCGCGTGCGCTGCAAGCCACCTGCCCGCGCGCGTGTCGGCAAAAGCATCGCTGACCGACCCGAAATCGACCGCGGTTCCAAGCTGGTGCTGAGAGGCGCCCGGACGGGCGGATTCGCGGTCGGCCATCTCTTGCCCATACGCCTTGACTTCCCGGGCGTAGACATACTTCTGGTATCCGAAAGACCTGTACCCCGATGAGAACACGAGGGCGACCCCATCTTTCTTTGCCGCGGCTGCGAGCTCCTTGACGGCGGGCATGATCGCCTTGCGAAGCATCACATCGCCCCACAAAACGCGGAGCTCGTACGCCTTGAGGTTGACCAGGTCCCCGGGTTCATAGTCGGGGGCAAGCGGATGGCTTTTATCGACGAGAATGAAAAAGGCGGCGGGCTCTTCGAGTACTTTCGTTACGCAATGAAGAAAATCCCGAGGCGCGGCCATGATACCGGCACGGACCTCCGGCGGAAGGGAGTGTGTCATGGCCTGCAGCTCAGGGGCGGTGAGCGCGAATTCTGTCGTGGCGCGGAGGTCCTCCGCCGTGACCGCGGGGGGCAGGAGGGCTCCCGCGGCAAACGGGAGCATCGCAACGAAAAGCGCGAATCTCAATCTTTGCGGCAATCCTTGCATCGCCCGAAAAGGGTAATGGCGTGATCTTCGATGGAAAAGTTCTGCTGTTTGCCGATGGACGCTATCTGCTCCTGGCTCAGGCAGAACTTCAGGTCGACCACTCGGTGACATTGCGTGCACGCCAGGTGGTGGTGGTGACCGTCACTCTCGCACAGGCGGAAATAGTGCGTCCCGTCGGCAAAATCGATCCTGTCGAGCACCTTCATGCTCAGGAGTTTTTCGATGGATCGATAGATCGTGGCGCGCCCGATTTTCGGATTGGATTTGTGCAGCCTCTTGATGAGATCTTCGGCAGAGAACACCGCGCCGGACTTTCCGAGCTGGATCAGCGTGCGCGCAATGATCTGCCGCGGCTGGGTGTTGCGCTCGCTGAGCTCGTCGAAAGCGGCGGTGATCCTCTTTTTGAAGTCCATTTGGCGATTTCCCCGAAGGGCCTGATGATATCCCATTTTCCGGGAGCTTCCAACCAGCTTCACCGCGGAGGTATTTCTCACAGCCTTCCTTCCTTTTCCCGCACCTCCCTGTCCAGGTCGATCCGCTGGCTGCCGCGTCGGCGCCGGTTGCGGCCCAGAATGGTTGCCGTTGCATACACGAGGGCGGCCAGGGCCGAGATCGAAAAGCCGACGGGCGGGTGGCGCCAGGGGCCGGCAAAGGAAACCAGCAGCCCGGCCCAGGTGATGCCAAGGCCAAAGGCGAGGGAAAGAAGCAGCGAATGCAGCGGCCGGTGTGTCAGCCTGACAGCAGCGGCGGCGGGCGCGATCAGGAGCGCCGAAGAGAGAAGCACGCCAACGACAAAGGTGCAGGCAGCCGCCGCGAGCGCCAGCACGAGGAGAAACACCACGGAGAGCATTCGCAATGGCACGCCCCGGGCCCGGGCTGCCGCGGGGTCGATCGAGGCGAAGAGCAACGGGCGATATATGAGCGCCAGCGTCACGAGCGCCGCCCCCCCGCTTGCCAGCATGCGAAGGATGTCGGCGGGCTGCACGCTGAGAATGGAGCCGAAGAGGATCGACACGCCGGCATTCGCGTGCGATGCACTGCTGCGCGTATAGATGCTCAGGAACAATACCCCCAGACCCAGCGCGAAGCTGAGCACCATGCCGATCTCCACGTTGCGGCCGCGCGCACGCTCGCCCAGGGCACCCAGGCTCAGGGCCGAGAGCAGGGCAAAGACGATCATGCCGATGAGCGGAGACTGGCCCAGCAGCGCGGCCCCTGTCGCACCGGCAAAGCAGATGTCGGAAAAGGCCTCGGTCGCGAATGCCTGGACCCTGAGGACCAGGAAGTAGCCCACCAGGGATGCCATCACCGCGGCTGCCGTGCCTCCCAGGAGCGCGTTCTGGAATATGTCCGAGGCGAGCAGGCTGAACATCAGGACGCTTCCTTTCCCATCGGCGACAGGAGCCGCACCGGGATGTAAACGAGGAAGGAAAGCGTCGCGATGAAGAAGCTCACGGGAAGCTTGCCGCTCGCGGCGGCAAGAAATATGCCCAGCCAGACGTACGCAAGCCCCAGCCCGACCGAGACGAGGATCGCGACGAGCGGGCTCTTCACAAGCCGGGTGGCGGTCGCTGCAGGACCCACCAGGAGAGTGAACACGAGCAACGCGGGGTACACCCCGTGCCTCTGCGGCGGGCGGATCGAATGTGCTGAAAAGGAGCGGCCGGTACAGGAACACGATCACGGCGAGGATCAGGCCGCTCGCCACCGCGGTCACCCTGACCGCTTGTGCGCTGATCCCGAGGATGTTTCCGAAGAGAATCCCGTATACCCGGGCGGCGTAGCCCGAGTACAGGGCGAGAAAGAGCAGCCCCAGCCCGAGGGCGAAGGTCATGACGACCCCGATGGACACGTCGCGTTCCCGGATATCCTTTCCCACGAAGCCCACGACCACCCCGGCGCCGAGGGTGAAAGCAAAAAGGCCGAAGACCGGCTCGATGCCGAGGAGAACCGCCCCTGCCGCGCCGGCAAAACCGATGTTGGGCAGCGCATGACCGGCGAATGTCAACCCCCGCGCGACGAGGAAGTACCCGCTTGCCGCGGCTATGACGGCTGCGAACGAGGCGGTGAGAAGCGCGTGAACGATGAAGGGGAGCCGAAGGATGTCCGCCATATCAGATCTGCGCCCCCACGACGAAGACGCGTCCCAGCGCCTTCACGACCTCGACCGGGGATCCGTACAGCTCGCTGAGACACTCTCCGGTGATGACCTCCTGCGGCCTGCCGATGGCGCTGCGGCCGCCCGCCAGGTACAGAACGCGGTCGACATCGGGCAGAAGAGGATTGATGTCGTGCGTGACGAACAGCACCGCAACCCCACGCGTACGGCATATCCGCCTTACCAATGCGATGATCTCCCCTTCGCGCGAGATGTCCAGGCTGGCGAGCGGCTCGTCAAGCAGCAGGAGCCGGGGGTCTGTCAGGAGGGCTTGCGCGATGAGAAGCCGCTGGCGTTCTCCTCCTGAGAGGCGTCCGATCGGCTGTTCGGCCAGCTCTGCGGCATCCACCTCCTGCAGGACCTGGTCGATGCGTTCCCGTCGCGCCCGGCTGGGCCACCCCGGGCCCCATTTGTGGCCGTCGAATCCGAATCGGACAACCTCCCGGCCGCGAAGCGTCAGGTCGGACTCGATCTCGCGGAATTGAGGCACGTATCCGATACGTGCGTTGCGTCTCCCGGGCATTCCCCCCAGGACGTCCACCCGCCCGGCGGTCGGGCGGATCAACCCGAGCAGGACCTTCAACAGCGTGCTCTTTCCCGCGCCATTCGGGCCGAGGACGGCGATGAACTCGCCGCCCTCGATCGTGAAGCTCATGTCGCTCTGGATGATCCTGCCGCCCAGGCTCACCCGCGCATGCGCGAGGGAGACCACGGGAGAAGAGATCGGCTGTGCTTCACTGCCCATGGCCTCTATTTCTCCAGGGCCCGCTCAAGGACCGCAAGCTGGCTCAGCATCCAGTCCTGATAGTTCAGAGCGGACGGCATGGTCTCCGTGACCGGCACGACGGGGATGCCCGCCGATTTCGCCTCCTCCTGGAGCTTGGTCGTGATCGGTGAGACGGTCTGCTCGTTGTAGATCAGCACCTTGATCTTTCTCCCTTTCACCTGGTTCTCTGCCGCTACAACCGTATCGGCGGGCGGATCGTTGCCTTCCGCGATGGCCTTCTGGAACTCGAACGGGGTAAGGACCTTCAGCCCAAGGGGTTCCGCCTGGTAGAGGAAAATCGTTTCCGTCAGCCCGACGGGTGTGCCATTCCATTTTCCCCTGAGCTGAACGAGCCTCTGGCGAACGTGGGAGAGTGATTCGCTGAATGTCTGAAGGTTCGTTGCGAAGAACGACGTGTTGGAGGGATCCAGCTTTTTCAGGCCGGCCGTCACCGCCCGGGCGATCGCAAGGACATTATCCACGTTGTACCATACGTGCTCATTGTCGGGGAGCTTATGCGGCGCGGTGTCGAAGCCCTTGAGGAGCACGCGCCGGGAGCTCGGTGAGGCAGAAAGAAGCTTGTCCATCCAGTCGTCGTAGCCACCGCTGTTCTCGATGACCAGGTCCGCCTCCGCTATCGCCTTCGCGTCCTCGACACTGGACTCGTATTCGTGCGGGTCCACGTTGGGGTCGGAGAGGATGCTTGTGACGTGCACCTTTTCCCCTCCGAGCTGCGCCACGATGTTCCCATAGAAGTTCTCGGCGGCGACAACGTTGATCCCTTTCGATTCCGCCCCGGCTGATAGAGCCGGCAGGAAAAGGACGAGCAGCGCGAGGAAAAGCCCCGTTCGCCGCGGAATATACGACATGCGATGTCTCATCGTTCACCTCCTGAAAAGTAATTGATTTTTCGTCTCAATGCAAATGAGACGAGCTATCCATAGAGAATGATAATGAGACGTTGAATCATTGTCAATGAGATAATGTATCACTAATTTGACATGCGTCGGCGTGGGCGGCCCGAG
>JBEKVA010000231.1:0-6871 GCA_049514475.1 Spirochaetia bacterium | reverse complement strand
GACGACGAAAATCGAGGCGATCATCCGCGAGGACGCGCTGGAGCGGGTCAAGGATGCCCTTCGGGATATCGGGATCGTGGGCTTGAACATTTCCTCCATCCGCGGCCATGGCCGGCAGGGGGGCGTAGACCAGGCGTGGCGCGGAACGACCTCCCGCATGGACCTGCTGCCGAAGATCCAGGTCACCATTGTCCTAAGCGAGCACAATGTCGAAAAGACCATCGATGCCATCGTGAAAGCGGCGCGGACGGGACGCGAGGGTGACGGCATCATTTTCGTGTCTCCCGTGCAGGATGTCGTCCGCATCAGGACGGGTGAGAGGGGCCACGACGCCCTCATGTACCCCGACGACATCGACGCGCGCAAAGAACTGAATGGAGCAGTGAGCTAACAGGAACGACGAGCGAAAAGAGAAAATGTTAAGTTCTTCCTTGCCACGGTGCGGCGGACCGGCGCGTGAGCGCGCCGCCGCCGCACTTTCAGGAGCCCCGCTTCGGGCTACAATACCGTATCTGTATATAGCACTTACTACATATATGTATGAAGCCGGCCGGTCTGACAGAGATGCCTCCCCGCGGGTTTCCCGTCAAAAAGGGCCGAAATACGGGGAAAAACTGGGCCCACCGCTCCGACCCGCCCCGTTGGCATGCGGTTTGCATTGTCATCCGCAATGTCCGCTGCGGCGGAAAAAACGGTATCACGGAGGTTCGCCCTATGCGAAAACTCGGTCTTCGCAAACTGCTCGTCCCCGGTATCGTGATGTTCCTCGTGTTCGTGGTGAACGGCATCGCCTCTGCGCAGACGAAGGGCCCCACGCCCGATGAGCTGGCAACAGCCACGAATATCATGTGGACGTTCATTACCGGATTTCTCGTGTTCTTCATGCAGGCAGGCTTCGCGCTCGTCGAAACGGGATTCACCCGGTCGAAGAACGTTGCCCACACCATGATGATGAACATGATGGTGTTCTGTATCGGCGCCCTGGGCTACTGGCTGGTGGGATTCGCCTTCCAGTTCGGCGGCGTCAATTTCAACTTCCCGGCGATCGGAAAGATCGCCGCGACAAGCTTCGCCCCGTCCAGCCTGGGAGATTTCACCACCCACCTGGGCACCTGGGCGATACGCTTCGGCCAGGCAGGGATCCTCGGCGGTGACGGCTTCATGCTGCTGCATGGCGTGCGGGACGTCAGCGGGATCCTCGCATTCTTCCTGTTCCAGATGGTCTTCATGGATACCGCGGCCACCATCCCCACGGGGGCAATGGCGGAAAGGCTGAAGTTCAGCGGCTTCGTGCTGATGGGTCTCTGGGTCAGCATGGTCGTCTACCCGCTGGTCGGCGGATGGGTCTGGGGCGGCGGATGGCTTGCCAACCTCGGACGCACGGCAGGGCTGGGAAACGGTGCCGTCGACTTCGCAGGATCCGGCGTCGTTCACATGATCGGTGGCGCCGTCGCCTTCGCGGGTGCCGTGGCCATTGGGCCGCGCATCGGGCGATTCAACAAGGACGGCTCCGCCAACGCGATGCCAGGGCACAGCATCCCGCTGGGCGTCCTGGGAACGATCATCCTGTTCTTCGGCTGGTTCGGGTTCAATCCGGGCTCGTCGCTGTCCTTCGTCGGTGGCGGCCAGAATCTCGCCTCCAATGCGGCGGTCAACACCCTCCTCGCGGGCGGCGCCGGAGGCGTCTCTGCAATGTTGTTCATGTGGTGGTTCGGCCCGTCGAAGAAGCCTGACCCGGGCCTCTCGGTGAACGGGATCCTCGCGGGGCTGGTCGCAATCACCTCTCCGTGCGCGTTCGTAAACAGCGTCGGAGCCGTGGCGATAGGCCTTATCGCCGGGGTGATCGTCTGCCTGGCTTCCTTCCTGCTGGAGCGTATTCACGTCGATGATCCCGTGGGCGCCGTGCCCGTGCACTTCTTCAACGGCATCTGGGGACTGCTGTCCGTCGGCATCTTCTCGGACGCGGGGGCGAGTTCCGCGGGGTGGAACGGCGTTGACGGCCCCGTGACGGGTCTCCTTTTCGGCGGAGGGACTCAGATCCTGGCCCAGCTTCTGGAAGTCCTCTCCATCGCCGTGGTCGTTGGCGGTCTTTCCTTCGTCTTTTTCAAGATCCTCAGCGCGTTCAAGCTCCTGCGCAGCGAGCCCGCGCACGAGCTGATGGGCCTGGACATGCCCGAGATGGGGGCGCTGGGCTACAGCAACATCGACGTACACATGCCCGGCGGCCACCTGACACGGCAGAATCCGCGCATCGGCCCCTCGGGCGGCGCCTGACGGGAAGCGAGAGAGAGAGGAGCACAACCATGTCGAAGAAAATAGAAGCGATCATCCGGGAAGAAGCGCTGGACCCCGTGAAGGACGCGCTGCACGAGATGGGGATCGTGGGCATGAATGTCTACGAGATCCGCGGCCACGGCCGCCAGGGGGGCATCGACCTGTCCTGGCGCGGCACCTCGTACAAGATGGACCTCATCCCGAAGATCCAGCTCAATATCATCCTGAGTGATGCCAACGTGGAAAAGACGATAGAGGCCATCACGCGGGCGGCGCGTACCGGGAAGGAGGGGGACGGTATCATTTTCGTCTACCCCGTGGAGGACGTCGTGCGCATCCGCACCGGCGAACGCGGCCACGAAGCGCTGATGTATCCCGACGACATCGATACGCGGAAGAAGGGAGGCAGGAAATAATCCACTGAATACAGCGGCGCCAGAATCCGCTGAATACAGCGGCGCACAACCCCGCCGCCAGGTCAGCGGCCATATATAAAAGTGTGGTTCTTCCTTGCCACCGTGCGGCGGACTCGCGCAAGCGCGCGACCATCCGCCGTACGGATTTCTTAGAAGCTTCCCGTGCCCACCGTGAGCTTCAGCGAGAGAGAGAAACGTCCGAACATCGACACGAACTCCGTCCCGTCTCCCCCGTAGCTGATGTACGGCGCGAAGGTCAGTGTGAAGCTGCGAAAGGGCGTATAGGAGATGCTCGGGCTCATGACCCCTGAGCCGTCGCCCAGGTTCGCCTCTGCGAAAAGCGCAAGGTCCACCTTCGAGGCCAGGATGTCCGTCCAGGCCGCAAGACCCGCGAGGTAATGCATCCCTGGCTGGAAAACGTCTGTCGGGGAAAGAAGCGGTCCGGCAGGCGGCGTGCCTTGCTGCTGAAGAGAGTATGCCGCCATCGCGGCCCTTTCCGCTGCCGCATCCGCGTACCCTTGGCCGTTGTAGTAGTACTGGACGACGAGCGAGATGTGCCAATCCGACTGCAGCCAGCGCGTCCCGATCGTCCCGCTGAACGTGGGTGTGGTGGTGTCGGTGAATGTCTGGAAGCTTCCCGGCGCCCCGGCCTGTTCCTGGACCCGGGTCCTGTCCATTCCCTGGCTGAGGATCCCCTCCGCGAAGAGCCCCAGCCGACCGAAGAGAGAGCCGGTGGCGGTCACCATGGCCTTGGGTCTCTGGCTGCGCTGGTAGTATGCGCCCAGGCCCATTTCCCAGCCTCCGAGAAGGACCTCGACCTTTGGCGCGACGGCAAGGTCCTCCAGGCTGTACGTGCTGCCCGGCTGAAAGCCCTGATTGGCCACGAGATACAGGTAGAGGTTGTCGACCCCGGCAAAGGGAACATTCACTTTGAGCGCAAGCGGCCCTGGCCGCACCAGATCGGGCCGCAGCGGATCGATCGGTGTCAGGCTGATGATGTCAGCAGGGCTGAAGAAATAGCCGACGCCCCAGTTCACGACCTGCTGGCCGACGCGGACATAGAGCCCGTCATTCGCGCTGACATCGGCGTACATCTCGAAGAGGGAGATCCCGGGGACCGTCGGGGTCCCCGGGA
Source organism: Spirochaetia bacterium (assembly GCA_049514475.1). Lineage (GTDB taxonomy): Bacteria > Spirochaetota > Spirochaetia > SZUA-6 > Fen-1364 > Fen-1364. Next base: position 3,046 of record JBEKVA010000231.1, on the reverse strand, counting down.
TTACTTGGGGATACGTGTACGGGGAGACGGCCCGCAGCTTTGTGAAGACGCGCACCGTATCGAAAGGACGGGCATCGAAGTAAAGGTCCGCCTGGAGATTGGGCGCAAACAGGGTCGAGGTTCCCGACGACAAATGCGCGGGGTCCGGATAGGAATCCTTCCAATTCAGGAATGACGTGTAGTCGGAGTACAGCGTTCCCCCAATCTCCACGGCCTTTGCCAGTGGGGGCGCGGCCGCGGGAGCCGGCGCGGCGGCTGATGAGGCAGGACCATCGGTGGCGCCCTGTTCGAAGAGCGAGCTCGGGTCGTCGGGCATCGCCGATTGTGCATACCCGAGGCCCGCCAGAGACAGAAGTGAGAGTATCATGACAAATTTCTTCATTGCCTTACCTGCCCGCGCCTTCCAGGTACGCCTTGGCAAACACGGCGCTGGAGAGGGGCTCGATCGACGGCTCGGCGAGAGTCATCTGCGTCTTGTTCCCTATGTTCAGCTCGTCGACGAACAGCATCCGCGTGGGCACATACTGGCTGCCAAGCTGGGCATAATTCGGGTAGTACGCGGTACGCATGAGCCGCCGCGAGAGGCTGTAGTCCTCCGACTTCAGGATTACACCGATGTCCTTCCGCACCCAGACGCGCTTCCAGGCGTAGGTGACCTCATCGGTGGTTCCCTTCAGGTCCAGGACATAGACCGGGTGCATGCCGAGGGTTTCCTCCTTCCAGCCGTCCACCGCGTAGTCCTTCGCGTAGCTGGTGCGATAGAAATCGCTGTTCATCGCATCCGAGCTCTGCCAGTTCTCCTTCAGGGAGGAATGGGTGAACAGCCGGCTCTGTGGGTCGTAGAACCAGAGGTTATTGTCGACCTCGAGATATCCCTGACCCTTCTGGGCCTGGGGGGCGATGAGGAGGATCACGAACTTGCCCTCCCTGTCGCGGCGGAACATCCGTGCCTGCAGGGTGACAGGGCTTTCCCCGCTGTGCTGCATGACGGCCGTGTAGACCCCCGAGAAATCGGTGCGGAAGTTCGTGATGGTATCGATGCGCGCGAGGATCGCGGCCAGGTCGGGATCGGCCCAGGCCGCCGCTCCTCCCAGGGATATCCCCAGGAGGACCAGGAGGAGGGGAATGGCTCGTTGCGAGGTATGCATGTCAGGTATCCTTTCAGGTGATGGCGGCAAGGGCCTTTGCCGGCAGGAGCCGCGCGGCCGAACGGGCGGGCAGCAGCGCTGCGAGCAGCGTCAGCCCAGCGACGAGAACGAGCTGGGCGATCATCTGTGCCGCGGGCAGGACGAAGCTCAGTCTCCCCTTCTGAAGCATCATGGAGATGGTGCCTGATCCGAAATCGATGAATCGGAGCGCTCCCATGATGAGCCCGGCCGCGCCCATGCCGACGATGGCCCCGCCGAGGAACAGCAGGAACGCCTCCAGCAGGAAGAGATTCCGCACCGAGGCACGCTTCATGCCGAGGGCGCGCATCGTGCCGATCTCCCGGGTGCGCTCCACGATGATCATGCGGAAGGTATTTGTGATGCCCACCACGATGATGACGAACAGCACGAGGAGCACGACGAACGCCAGGCCGTTGATCATGCCCACCATCATCGGGAGCTGTGCCTGGGAGAGCAGGTCGTCGATGGTATACAGCCGGTAGCGCATACCCTGCCACGGCGTATCGCCCGCCTGCCTGAACAGGGAGGAGAACATCGCGGCGCCCGGGTTCTGCTCGTGGTTCTTGAGCATGGCGCGCAGGGGGTCCCCGCCGCCCTGCCCCTTCGGGGCACGATCCATCACCGGCACCCGGGCAGCGAGCGCCCGGTAGATGCGCCCGGCTTCCGTGTCCGTGGCCGCCCCCCGGTCAAGGAGTATTCCCAGAGTCTGGTATTCATCGGCCCCGATATTGATGAGGGTGTTCACGTACCCAAGGTCCGCCCAGGCGGCCAGCGAATCGGAAAACCCCGGGTCGTGGCTGATGGCCGCCACTTGGAAGTCGCCCACGTTCATCTGATCGGTCACCGTGCGAAGCTGAACGACGAGGGTGTCCCCCAGCTTCGCGCCCAGCGTGTTGGCGATCTTCCTGCTGATGATAATCCCCCGCGGGTTCTGCATCGCGGCGAAGCTGCCGGACAGCAGCGTGAGCCTGTCCTTCACCAGCGTGTCCCCCGACCATTGAAGGCCGACCACCTGCTGGGTCACCTTCCTGTCGCCATGCATGAGCGTTCCCATGAAGGCCGAGCTTCGCGTGAGTCTCCGCACGGGGGCCCCCGCCGCCTCCAGGGAGGCGCGCAGCGCGGCATCGTCGTGGATCACGCTGACGCGCCTGCCGCTCGCCGTCCGCTCCAGCCCCTGGATGAACACCTGGCCCCCGAAAAGATGGGAGAAATTGTCGGAGATATTCCGCTGAAAGCCTCCCGCGGCGGCGCTCACGAAGGTGACGATGAGAAGGCCGAAGGCGATCGCCCCCCCGAGAAGGAAGCTGCGCTTCTTCTGCCTGTTCATGTTCCTGAATGCGATACGGATGATGGTGTGCATGAAGGGACTCCTATTCTGCCTGGCCGGCCCTGATGGCCTGCATCGGCTGGATGCGAAGCGCCACGGCCACGGGGTAGAGATTCGCGATGAACCCAATGGTGAGAAATACGACGACCGCGGCTGCCAGCGCGGAGACGGAGACGGCGGGCCTGAGCACCGAACCGCCGGCAAGGAGCTGCATGACCATGGTGGTGGCAGGGACACCCACCGCGTTGAGGACCCCGACGAGGGCCGCCCCGATCCCCGTCCCGACGAGCCCGGAGATGACGGCAAGGGTCAGCGTCTCGATGAAGAACATGCGCCAGATGAAGACCTTCCGGGCCCCCAGCGCCCTCATGGTGCCGATCTCCCCCGTGCGCTCGATGACGCTCGCCACGAGTGTGTTCATGATGATGATGATTGCCACGACGGACACGATGAGCATGGCGATGACCAGCAGGATGGCGATCATGCCCGGGATCGTGGCGAACGGACCCTCCGCCTTCTGCCACCCCGATGCAACCGCCTCTATGCCGTT
>JBEKVA010000230.1:0-6877 GCA_049514475.1 Spirochaetia bacterium | reverse complement strand
GTCTTCATCTCCTTCGGCGAGCGGAAGCGGGAGAGCATGGCGATCTTCACCGGGAAGCGGGAGAAGCGGTCGCGGAATGTCTCGAAGTGCTGCTCTACGAGGATTGTCGTGGGCGCCAGGAGGGCCACCTGCTTGCCGCTCATCACCGCCTTGAAGGCGGCGCGCAGCGCGATCTCCGTCTTGCCGTAGCCAACGTCCCCGCAGACCAGCCTGTCCATGGGAACGGGGGACTCCATGTCCTTCTTCACGTCCTCGATGCACTTCAGCTGGTCCTCGGTCTCCTGGTAAGGGAAAGCCGCCTCGAACTCGCTCTGCCAGTCGGTGTCCGGGTTGAAGGCGAAGCCCGGCTCCCCTTTGCGCCGCGAGTACAGCTCCAGCAGTCCCTGCGCCAGCTCCTCGACCGCCTTCTGCGCCTTCTCCTTGCGCCTCGCCCAGCCCTTGCCGCCCAGGCTGTCCAGCTTGGGCTTCTTCCCCTCCTGGCCGATGTAGCGCTGGATGAGGTTGACCTGCTCGATAGGGATGAAAAGCTTCTCCCCGTCGGAGTACTCCAGGGTGATGTAGTCGCGTTCATTGCCCGCTGCCGAGATGCGCTCGATGCCGAGGAAGACGCCGATGCCGTAGTTCACGTGCACCACGAAGTCGCCGGGATTGAGCTCCACGAAGCTCTCAATGGCCGCGCTCTTTGCCGCCCCGACGGAGCGCGGGATGCGGCGCTTCCTGCCGAAGATCTCCCCCTCCTGGATGACCAGGATCTTCTGTTCGGGCAGGGCAAACCCTGCTGAAATGCTCTCCGGCAGGATGGTGACGGGCAGCTCTTTCAGGATGTGGCGCAGGCGGTCGGCCTGCACGTCGTAGACGGCGAAGATGAAGACCTTGTACCCGTTCTTCAGGGAGGACTCCACCTCCTCGCGGAAAAATGTGAAGTTGCCGAAGAACGAGCGCGGGCCGTCGCAGGGAAGCACGTGCAGGGAGCCTGCGGTGCCGGGCTCGGGCTCCCCGGGCAGGAGAGGGAACTCGATGCGTCGGGGCATCTTCTGCAGCAGCTCCCCGTAATCCAGCAGGATCTTCTGCGGCCCGGGCACGATCTGCTTGCGCGATCGCGCCCTGCGGAACAACTCCAGGTGCTCCTTGCGCAGCGCCGCGGCGCTGGAGAGAAGCCTGTCCCCGTCCACCAGGAAGACGCGGGCGCTCTCCCCCAGGTAGTCCAGGATCGAGTGCTGCTTTTGAAAGCACAGCGGGTAGAACAGCTCCACGCCGCCTGACTCCGGGTCATCGGCAATTGCGGAAACTCTCTCCGAGATTTCCTCCTCACCGAATCCCTGCTCATTGAGCGCCGAACGCACCTCCTCCAGCAGCTCCGCGGTGAATATCAGCTCCCTGCAGGGGGTGATCTCCACCTTCTCGAGGTTCCCGGTTGAGGCCTGGTCGAGGGGATCGAAGCTGCGGATGCCCGCCACCGTGTCGAAGTCAAGGGTGATGCGGAATGCCTGGGCCTGCCCCGGGGAATAGACGTCGATGACCTCCCCGCGCAGGGCGAACTCCCCGTGCACGGTGACGGTCGGCACACGCAGGTAGCCGGCCGCGGCCAGGCGGTCCGCGGTGCCCTGCGGGTCCAGGCGCTGCCCGCGCGCAAGGGTGAACACCTGGGCCGCGAGGTACGACGGGTCAGGAACGGGCGTGAGCAGGGCGCGCAGGGGGGCCACGACCATGAGCGGCTCCCGGGCGAGAAGCCGGGTGAGGATCTGCACCCGTTCCCCGAAAAGCGACGCGAGGGGGCTTGCCCCTTCATAGGGGGCCGTGCCCCACCAGGGGAAAAGCACCGACCGCCCCGTGCCAAAGGAATCCGTGTCCTGCACGATTCCCTCTGCTTCCCGCTCCGACGGGGTCACCACGAGGGAAGGGCCTGCCGCCCTGCCCTGCAGGGCATCGAGCACCAGCGCGAGGTAGGCGCCCTTCGGCCCGACAATCCTTACAGGGGCGCCCGGGACACCGCCGGGGCCTTCAGCGGGCACGCCATGGCTGGGCGGGCCCCCGTTTTTGGCTTCGCCGGGGCCTTCCAGGGCCGCATTCCGCCCCAGCGCGGCCTTGAGGGCGGCGAAGGGACGCGAGGCCGCGAAGTGGCGTTCCATCTGATTTCGAAACAAGTTTGCCATTGATTCTACCGAAAATAAGAACTGATGAAGACTATCATGGTACTCGTGCTCCTCGCCGTCTCAAGCCCTTTCTGGGCGGCGAGCCAGGACGTCCAGCAGTTCAGCATCCGGTTCTTCGATCAGAAGGTGTACTTCCTCGGGGATGAAATCCAGGTGGAGGCCGTCATCACGAACACCGGCACCGATACCCTGCGGTTCAAGGTGGCTGACAACCGTTTCTTCAATCTGGACTTCGACGTTCGAACGCCGACCAACGTCGGCCTTGAGCACGCGAAGGAATTTACCATAGCGAGAAACTCGGATCAACCCGTGTTCTACCGGGAGGTGGCCCTGGAGCCCGGGGAGAAATACGGCATCGTGGTCGATCTTGCCACCTACGCCGCCTTCACCTCCCCCGGCCAGTTCGTTCTGCAAGCCACCTTCTACCCCGACCTGTTCCACGGCCCCGGCTCCCCCACCATGAAGTCCAACCGTCTCTCTCTGAATATCAAGCCGCCCGTTGTAACGGCGGAGGAGAAGGCCGTCGTGGAGGCTGAGACGGGCGCCCTCCTTGCGCGCCAGCCCCTGCCGCCTGACGAGGTGGTGAGCTGGACCATCACCGCGCGGCAGAAGAGCCAGTGGGAAAAGTTCTTCCTCTATCTCGACCTGGAGGCGCTCATGCGGAAGAACCCCGCGAAGGACAGGGTGTTCCGCAACTCCACCGAGGCCCAGCAGCGCCAGATGCTCGCCCAGTTCCGCACCCAGCTCATGCAGACCACCATCCAGCAGGACATCAGCGTCATCCCCAGCTCCTTCGAGATCCAGAAGACCACCTACAACGCCACGGAAGGCACCGTGCAGGCCCTGGAGAGGTTCGCGTACCCCGACTACACGGAGCTCAGGGGCTACACGTACCACTTGAAGAAGAGCGATCGCTACTGGATAATATATGATTACGAAATAAAAAATATGGGAACTCAATGAGGACGAGGATGAGCCTGAAAGCCGAGGGATCACGCGCATGAAGCTCCTGCTGGTGGCGGCAAACGGTGGAGACGCCATACCTCTCGGCTACCACCTGAAGCCGCTGGGGTTCACCGTCGAGCACTCACGCAGCCCAGTCACGGTCACGGAACGGCTGGACGAGATCGATCCCCAGGCCATCATCTTCAACGCGGGGGATTTCCCCCGTCATTGGAAGCCGCTGCTGAAGCTCGCCCGGGAGAAAAAGCCGCGTGAAGAGCTGATCTTCCTGCTGGTTGTCCCCGCGGACTTTCCGCAGGAGGACGCGTGGAAGGCCGCGCACCTGGGGGTGAACGGGATCCTCTCGGGCAATTTCTCCGACAGGCAGGAGCTCTACCGGCTGGAGGAGATCGTGCGCCGCTACCGCTCGGTAAGCGACAAGCGCAACTTCACCCGCCTGGTGCCGCAGCAGGATGACGAGCTGGGCTTTGCCTTCACGCACCCGCGCAGGATGGCACTGGTCACCGGAAAGATCCGTGAGATCTCCATCCAGGGATCCAGCTTCCTCCCCTCGCGGCCTTCGGCAGTGGAGGACCTCGCGGTGGGAAACGAGATCAGGGACTGCTCGCTGAAAATCGAAGACAAGATCATCTGCGTCACCTGCAAGGTGACGCGCAACCGGGCCGAGCTCGGTTTCCAGTTCCTCACCTTCGAAGAGGGCGGCCACCACGCCCTTCTGACCTACATCCAGGCCCGTTCCCAGCGCGCGCTGAAAAGCGCTACGACGGCAAAGACGTAGCGTTCCCGTCCACCAGCTTCAGGAACTCTTCGCGGTCCACCACTTCCTTGTCCAGCAGCAGGGCCGCCAGGGACTCCACGGTGGCGCGCTTCTCTTCAATGATCCCCCGGGCCCTCTGGTACGCCTGCTCGAGGATGCGCTTCACCTCTTCATCGATCTCGGAAGCGATCCGCTCCGAGTATTCCTTCTCTGTCGGGAAGTATGAGTCGCCCTTGAGGAAGGGGTTGTGCGGCCTTTCGTAGGAGGACAGCCCGAGGCGTGAGCTCATGCCGTACTCCTTGACCATGGCCCGCGCTATGTCGGTTGCCTTGAACAGGTCGTTCTGTGCGCCGGTGGAGACGTCGTTGAAGAAAACCTCCTCTGCAACACGGCCGCCCAGCAGCGTGGCCAGCTTCTCCTCCAGCTCACGCTTTGTCACGAGGTAGCGGTCTTCCGTGGGGAGCTGGATGGTATAGCCGAGCGCCGCAATGCCGCGCGGCACGATGGATATCTTCTGCACGGCGTCCGCGCTCCCCATGCTGTGGCCGACGATGGCGTGGCCCGACTCGTGGAAAGCGACGATCTTCTTCTCGTGCGGATTGATGAGCCTCTTCTTCTTCTCAAGCCCCGCAACGACGCGGTCGATGGCCTCGCTGAACTCGGCGGCGGTGACCTCGGTCTTCGAACGGCGGGCGGCAAGGAGGGCGGCCTCGTTCACGATATTGGCAAGGTCGGCCCCGACGAAGCCCGGCGTGCGCTGCGCAATCAGGTGGAGGTCCATGTTGGGCGCCAGCTTCACGCCCTTGACGTGCACTTTCAGGATGGCCTCTCTCCCGGCCAGGTCGGGCCGATCGACGACCACCTGGCGGTCGAAGCGCCCGGGCCTCAGGAGCGCGGGGTCCAGGATCTCCGGCCTGTTGGTGGCCCCCATGATGATGACCCCCTTGCGGGTGTCAAAGCCGTCCATCTCGGTGAGAAGCTGGTTCAGCGTCTGCTCCCGTTCGTCGTAGCCACCCATGGGGCTGTAGCCGCGCGCCTTGCCCAGGGCGTCGAGCTCGTCGATGAACACGATGCAGGGCGCCTTGGAAGCTGCCTGGGAGAACAGGTCCCGCACGCGGGCGGCCCCGACGCCGACGAACATCTCCACGAACTCGGACCCCGAGATGGCGAAGAAGGGCACTCCCGCCTCCCCTGCCACGGCCTTTGCCAGCAGCGTCTTGCCCGTGCCCGGCGCGCCCACCAGCAGGATGCCGCGCGGGATCCTGCCGCCAAGTGTCTCGAACCTCTGCGGGGTCTTCAGGAAGTCGACGACCTCCTGCAGCTCGTCCTTGGCCTCGTCGATGCCCGCCACGTCGGCGAACGTGGTGCGCTTAGCGTTGGGATCCGCGACGACAAGCTTCGACTTGTTTTGCCCAATGCTCAGCACCCCCGGGCCGCCGCTTCCCATGCGCATCATGAAGAAGTTCCAGAGAGCGAACATGATTCCCACGGGAAGGATCCATGAAAGGATGTTGCCCAGGAACGAGCCCTGCGTCTTGCCGTTGTACTTCACGCCCTTATCGGTGAGCTGCTTCACCAGGTCAGGATCATCCACGCGAAGAGTGTGGAAGGCCATCTGCTGGCCGTTTTGCCCGCTCATCGTTCCCTGGATCTCCGACGGAGAAATGGTCACCTCCGCCACCTTGCCCGCGGCGAGGGACTTCTTGAAATCGCTGTAGGCCACGTCGGTGGCCGTCCCGCCTCCGAAGAACCACTGCAGGCCGAATATGAGCAGGAGCCCCGCCACGACATAGAATATGGAGAACTGCGTTTTCTTATGCTGATCAGGATTCATCTTTCTTTCCCTCCGCGCGACCCCAGGGGCATCGTAGCGCGTGCACGGCGCCTTCGCGATACGTCCCCGTCGCCGAATCTTCGCCATGGACCACTGCGAGACCGCGCGCCGCGAGCTCCGCCAAGAGCACAGGCCGTCGCGATCTCTGGTTCCAGCAGCTGGGGCACACCCCCACGGCGGAGAAACGGCCGGTGCGCGCATCTCGCACGCCCACGAACGCCCGTCCTTCCCGCACCGCTGCCGGCCGTCTGGTCATTTCCTCTCCCCGTTCAATTTAATGACGGTTTGCCGGTAAAACAAGCTGACGGCCGGGACTCACAATTGACACGGCCGCGCGCAACTGCCTATATAGACGCATAAGGAGGAACGCGTGAAGGTCCTGTTCACTGGCATTCAGCCCACCGGCGACATACATCTGGGCAACTACTTCGGGGCAATCGCCAACTGGGTGCGGCTCCAGCACGACTACCGCTCGTTCATCTCCGTGGTGGACCTGCACTCCGTGACAATCCCCTACGAGCCGGCGGACATGCCCCGGCGCGTGCTGGACCTTGCCACCACGCTGTACGCCTGCGGCATCGACATCGAGCGAACAACGCTGTTCGTGCAGTCGGAAGTGCCCGGGCACGCGGACCTCACGTGGCTTTTCAACACCATCACTCCCCTGGGTGAGCTTGAGCGCATGACCCAGTTCAAGGACAAGCGGGAACAGTTCCGCGCCACGGTGAACGTCGGTCTTCTGGACTACCCGGTGCTCCAGGCGGCCGACATCCTCCTGTACAAGGGAGAGGTGGTTCCCGTCGGGGAGGACCAGGTGCAGCACGTGGAGTTCACCCGCGAGGTGGCGCGGCATTTCAACAGCCGCTTCGGGGAGACATTCCCCGAGTGCCAGGCGCTCCTGACCACCACGCCGCGCGTGCTCGGCCTGGATGGCGATGCGAAGATGAGCAAGAGCAAGGGCAACACCATCGGCGTGCTGGAGACCCCTGAGCAGATCTGGGACAAGCTGCGCCCGGCAAAGACCGACCCGGCGCGCGTACGCCGCTCCGACCCCGGCACCCCCGAGAAGTGCACCATCTGGTCGTATCACCTTCTGGTCACACCGGAGGCCGAGAAGAAGGAGATCCATGACGGGTGCACCAGCGCCGGCATTGGGTGCATCGACTGCAA
>JBEKVA010000229.1:0-6899 GCA_049514475.1 Spirochaetia bacterium | reverse complement strand
CTTGAATGGTGCATTCTAACTGTCGTGCTTGCCGGAGTCCAGCAAAAAGGGCGTTCCCACGGTGTCAGTGTGAGGTCCAAGGCGTCGGTCGTCAAGAACTTGACTGCGATGCCCCTATCCTTCGCTTTGGATTCTGCCTTGCGGATGGCGTTGGGGGACGCGTCGATTCCCCACACTTCATGACCCCGGCTGGCAAGATACAGGGCGTTCTCCCCTGTGCCGCAGCCGCAGTCCAGAATAGAGCCGCGAAGCCCTCCTGTTCCAATCGGACGATCTCGCCTTGGGGCTTGCCGATGTCCCAGGGAGGGACGCCGAGATACGCAGAGTCGAATCCACGCATGGTGTCAATGTCTGCGTGAGAGGACACCGCGGGCAACCCCCATGCTCAGACGTTGCTGGATTCGGCTTCGGCTTGCCCTTCCGAATCTGGGTTCGTATCCTTCAAACAGGGAGTTGCAATGCAGATCGCGATCATCGGGACGGGCAACGTCGGCGGCGCTTTGGCGCGGGCGTGGGCACGAGCCGGGCACCGTATCTTTCTGGGAGTACGCAATCTTCGAGACCAGAAGGTCCTTGCACTGACGGCAGGGGGACCGCCGATCACTGCCCACTCGCCTGCAGAAGCGGTGAACGACGCGGAGACCGTCCTGTTCGCCATACCCCCCAATGCCCTTCGACACGTCCTGGACAATCTCGGGGACTTGAAGGGCAAAGTGCTCATCGATGCGACCAACTCTGTGCGGACAAGAGCCGGGGAGTTTGCGAGCGTTGCAGATGCTCTTCGCTCATGGACCAAGAGCACGGACGTGGTGAAGTGCTTCAACACCACGGGGTTCAACGTGATGGAAAACCCTAAGTTCGGCGGGGTGGCGGCGGACATGTTCATGGCTGGCTCAAGTTCCCACGCCAAAGAGATCGCTCATCGGCTTGCTCAGGACGCTGGCTTTGCGATGTGCTACGACCTCGGAGGAGATGAACGTATCCCGCTTCTTGAATCCCTTGCAGGCATTTGGATCGACCTTGCGCTGGTTCAGGGGCACGGTAGGGAGATCGCTTTTAAACTGCTCAAGCGCTGAGCGCCTTTTGGCGTCGTTTGCACGCTCGGTATATGCCTCTGATTGGTCAACAATCGAGGCTCAGCCCGTTTTCAATCTCTTCTAATGGACACGAGTGATGACCCATACCAGGATCAGAAAAGTAAGACACTGAAGCACGGTCCGAACGGCATGCCAACGCGCAAAAGTGTTGAGACGTGCCATAAGGGTGTCCTCATCGTCCGGCGCTTTCCGCAGACCGATCATCTGGGGTGCGGCTTGGCTTGTCGCGACGAAGTGAAGAACGCTGGCAACTGAGGCGACCCAAAGAAGGACATGCCTACCTGGTTGTTGATTGATGAAGGCGAATGCAAGCGTGGCGAAGACCAATAACGAGGCGAGGATCGCCAGCGCCGGGTAAAGGATGAGGCCGTTCCCAAGATCGTTCCCCCGGGCAAAGACGGCGTAGGCCCTCGCGCCAATTCGACGACGGGCAGGTAGCTTAACCAGCGCCGTGTCAAAGCTTGTGCCCGCAAGCAGTCCATTGAAGATTACAGCAAGAACGAGCAATACGACAAAGGCACTCATATCAGACTCCTCCCGTAAGTCGTTGGATGATTAGCCAAGCGTTCACTACCCTACATAACCATTCCTTTCAGAACTCGTTCATAGCCTCAGGCGTGCTGCGGCGTGCGCCTTTTTCGATATTCGGGAGGAGACCTGCTATCATCCCCAGCAGAGGCAGGAATGCAGTAAGCCGATACACATGGGTGATGCTTGTCAGGTCAGCAAGTTTGCCCAGCGCAGCAGAACCCAGCGCACCCATCCCGAACGCAAATCCAAAGAATAGCCCTGCAATCATGCCAACCTTGCCAGGTATAAGCTCCTGAGCGTACACGAGGATTGCTGAGAAAGCCGAAGCAAGGATGACGCCGATAAAGACAGATAGTACCGTTGTTCCAATCAATCCTACGTGAGGGAGCAGAAGGGTGAGGGGCGCCACACCCAGTATTGAGATCCATATGACATACTTACGCCCGATACGGTCTCCAACAGGGCCTCCAATCAGGGTTCCAGCGGCTACGGCAAACTGAAATAGAAATAGATGAAGCTGAGCGCTCCGTATCGACAAGCCGAACTTTTGGATGAGGTAGAACGTGAAATAGCTATTGATGCTCGCGAGGTAGAAATACTTGGAAAAAATCAATACGAGCAGAATACCCACAGCGAATGCCACTGTGGAACGCGCCAGTCTGGGGCTGCTCCCAGTAGCTTTCGCCGTAGCCGAAACCTGGATGCGATGAGTATTGGCGGCATACCATCTTCCTACCTGAGTCAGAAGAACGATGCCAACCACCGCAAGAGGTATGAAGAAGAGAACCCGCGACCTGCCTTTCTCAGCAATGATCAGCGCGGCAAGAAGAGGCCCGAGGGATGATCCGGCGTTGCCACCGACCTGAAAGAACGACTGAGCGAACCCGCGACGCTTGCCGGCCGCCATGTGGGCAACGCGAGATGATTCGGGATGGAACACGGATGAGCCGACGCCGATGAGCGATACCGAAAACAGCAGCATTCCAAAACTTTGAGCAAATGATAGGCAAGCCAGCCCCATCAAGGTAAAGCCCATGCCGATGGCCAGAGAGAATGGCAGATGATGCCGATCGGTAAACGCCCCCACGATAGGCTGGAGCAGGGATGCTGTAATCTGATTGACAAATGTCACCAGCCCTATTTGGGCAAAATTCAGTTGAAAAGACTCCTTGATAATCGGATAGCTTGCTGGGATCAGAGACTGCAGAGAATCGTTGATCAAATGCGAGATGCTGATAGCAACCAGGATAGGAAGCACGGTACTCTGAGGGGAAGCGCCTTTTGGGTCGTCTATCTTGTTTGTTTTGAAAGCTGCCATTATATGTGCCTGGTTCTCAAGTGGTTGTGTCGATCTGACGAGCCGAACTGGGGCATCTACTAAGACGAAGATCGTCCAAGTGAAAACAGCGTACCTTTATTCCAGTTTGGCATTTGAACGTTTGAGTGTATGCAGTCAGTAGAGTTCGATCAAGGGGACTACCGAACCTTCGAGGTCAGAAGGACTGTGCCCTTTTTGCGAACGTCCGGCGTTTCTACTCAACGAGCAAGAGACCGTAATAGTTTTGCTCGGAGTCTTCGCCCCGCACTACCTGTATTGGATAGCCGTTGCCCCGTGCCGTCGCATATACATCAATCCCACAGGCTTCCATCGACGGACGCGCCTGGTCGGGATGCTTGCAGCCATCCTCGGGACAAGACTTGCACAGCATGCAGGGACCCGCACCTAACGCAAATGCCTTGTAGTAACCTTCGAGGAACGTCGCGCGCTCAAGGGTGACCATCGCTTTGGTTGAACTTCCGTTCACCCTGAAGTTGGCAAGGAGCGCTGTCTCATAACCGTCGATGACTTTTCGCGTTTCCTCTGGGGTAGGCGTGTTTGGAGGACAGCAGAGCGAGGAGCCATATCCGTCACAACCATACTGGCATTTCAGCCTTACCCAACCGGCTGTCACGACCGACGATGCCTTAATGACCTTCGCATCAATGGCGCCGAGGTCGACGACCCGTTTCGCGAGAGACTTGAGCTCGGCGGGAACCCTTTGCGCTTGCTTCATTATGTCCTTCCAATCCTACTCCGGATCATTGGGCAGCGCAATCCTTTGGTTTTCAATCTTCACAGCGGCAAGCTTGGGCAGTATCGTCTCAGTGGAGGCCCCATGAGTCGAGCGGAACTTCTCGTGTTCATGCGAACGCACGCCAACGCGGTCCAAGCCTCGGTATCGCCCGCAGGCGCAGCGCAAGCGGCAGTGATTGGCATCGCGGTCACCGACTCGTTTGAGATCGTTTTCGACAGTATCGATACAACTCGTAAGGTCGAAAACCTTCTCTTGAATCCCAGCATCGCCCTCGTCATTGGAGGCTGGACGCTAGGTGACGAGAGAACCGTCCAGTATGAAGGCGTCGTGGACAAGCCAGAAGGAGCGGAACTTGAGCGCTTGAAGAACATCTACTATGCCAGGTTCCCGACCGGACGCCTCAGACTAAGCTGGCCTGGTATCACTTACTTGAGAGCGCGCCCAACATGGATTCGTTACAGAGATTTCAACAAGGTCCCTGCTACAATCTTGGAACTTAATGCTGATCAAATAAAGAACCTGAAGTGAGAGGCGCGTATGCCAGAGCAATGCTGAATGAAGCCGCTATCTGCCATCATCTTCATTCCGGCTGTCGCCAACCGCCAGACCCTTATAGGATCAGCACTACTTCTTGGCAGATCGACGCTTGTGAATTTGCGTCACCCACGTTTCCAGGTCATCAATGTGTTGCCTCAGGACAGTAGGCGAAGAAAAAGGTGACTCGTCGGCGGCGGGATGGTCGTGCCCTCTTATCCACTTCGATGACTCTTTCATTCCGGCTTCGAGGGCGGCGCAGTCCGCTGGCGTGATATCACATCACCAAGAAGGACCTCGCCGGTTGCGTGCTCCCAGGTTTCCTTACGCGAAAATAAACTGTTGCGTCCAGCCTGACTCGAACAGGCGACCCACAGCTTAGAAGGCTGTTGCTCTATCCAACTGAGCTATGGACGCGCGGGCAACGGAGTATTATCCCGACTGACACGCATAGTAGCCAGGTGGAATCAATGAATCAAGCCACGCGGAATCCTGGGGGCGCCGCGCCAACCCGCCGCGTCGCAGCACGCCCCCGCCGCCCCCTCGCCCCTAGTGCTCCGGCCGCAGGACATCCTTGAGCATGGTGAGGAGGGTCTCCGACGTATAGGGCTTCGCGAGAAACGCCTGCACGTCCAGGGACCTGGCCTGCAAGGCATCTCCCTCGGGCACCAGCCCGCTCGTCGCAATGATTTTCAGGCCAGGCTCGATTTTTCGCACCGCGCGGATGGTCGCGGCACCGTCCATGTACGGCATCATCATGTCGGTGATCATCACGCGGATCAGGCGCCGATGCTCCACGAACTGCGCCACCGCCTCCGTGCCGTCTCCCGCGGTGACCACCTGGTAGCCGTAGGACTCCAGGATCTGCCGCGTGATGTCGCGCACGGCCGCCTCGTCGTCCACCACGAGCACCAGCTCCCCATCTCCCTTGGGTATTTCCGGCTTCACCTGGTCAGCGGTCTCCTGCTTTTCCTGGATGGCCGCCGGCAGGTAGACGTGGAAGGAGCTTCCCCTGCCCTTTTCACTGTACACCGTGAGGAACCCGCCGTGGCTCTTCACGATCGAGCGGACGGTGGAAAGACCCAGCCCCGTCCCCTTGCCAGGCTCCTTCGTGGTGAAAAAGGGATCGAAGATCTTGTCGAGCAGGGAAGGGGACATGCCGATGCCGGTGTCTTCAACGGTGAGCTTCACGTACCTGATGGGTCTCGCCTCTATGTGCATTCTCGCGTAGGCCTCGTCGAGTGTGACATTCTCCGCGGAGATAGTGAGCGCGCCGCCGTTGGGCAATGCGTCCCGCGCATTCACGCAGAGGTTCATGAGCACCTGGTGCAGCTGCGTCACGTCCCCGACCACCGGCCACAGGTCCTTCGCGATCTGGCCGCGCAGCTCGATGTCGCGGGGGAAGGTTTCCTGGGCGATATTCTGCGCTTCGCGCAGCACGTGCTTCATCTGTACCTCTGCCCGCTCCCCGCTTACCCCGCGGGCAAAGCTGAGAACCTGCTGCACAATGCCCGCTCCCCGCTGCGCCGCGGACCTGATGATCTCCAGGATCCTGCGCGTGTGCTCATCTTCGTGCTGCAGGGAGAGCCCCTCGACCCCCATCATGATCGGCGTCAGCACGTTGTTCAGATCGTGCGCGACCCCGCCCGCCAGGGTGCCAAGGCTTTCCAGCCTCTGCACGCGCAGGAGCTGCGCCTGCAGGGCGCGCTGCTCGCTGATATCGGTGTTCACGGCAAGGATCCCCGACGGCTCTCCCTGCTCGTTGCGCACCAGCGTCCAGCGCGCCTCGACGGTCACTTCTCCGCCCGACTTCGTCACGTGGTGCAGTTCTCCCGACCACTCCCCCTTCTCGAACACTTCCTTGTTCGCCTGCGCCGCTTCGGCGGCATGGGCAGGGGTATAGAGGAGGGTGACCGTGCTCTTGCCGATGGCTTCTTCCGCGCTCCAGCCGTACATCTCCTCGGCGCTCTTGTTCCAGTACTGGATGGCGTGCTGCGTGTCGCGCACCACGATCGCGTCGGAGGCGATGTCCAGCAGCATCGACTGCTGCCGCAGCTTCTGCTCGGTCTGCTTGCGCGCCGTGATGTCGTGCCCCGTGCCCACCAGCCCCCGTATTTCACCCGTCTCTCCCCGGAGGGGTACCTTTGTCGTCAGCAACCACCGCGTTCCCGACGCCGGCCTGGTCAGCTCTTCCTTGTTGATGAGACTGACGCCCTGCTCGATGACCGTCCGATCCTCCGCCAGGAAAATGTCCGCCTCGTCGCGGGGGAGCAGCTCGTGGTCGGTCTTTCCTATGATTTTCGCAACGTCGGAGTATCCGAAATAGCGTGCCGTGGCACTGTTGGCCAGGATAAAACGGCAGTCGAGGTCCTTCACGTACACCAGGTCGGGGATGCTGTTGATCAGCGTCAGGAGCAGCGCTCGTTCCTGCTCGAGATTCTTCTGGAGATGGATCCTTTCAGTAATGTCGCGCGACATCCCGAGCAGGCCGATGATCTCCCCGCGCTCGCTGCGCAGGGGAAGCTTCACGGTGTCGAAGAACCGGATCTCCTGCCCGATGTTGACGGGCTCCTGGCGCGCGTGGACAAGCCGTCCCTCGAGCGCGGCACGATCGTCCATTTCCCATCCCTGAACGCCTTTTTCGGGGTTCCCCTTTACCATC
>JBEKVA010000228.1:0-7007 GCA_049514475.1 Spirochaetia bacterium | reverse complement strand
GCGCTCCTCCAGCCCCGCGGGCGGCGCGGCGGGCGGCACTGCCAGGGCCAGGCTGCCGGTCACCTCCTGGAACGCGGTCAGCTCATCCCGACAGGCTTCGCACCCCGCGAGATGCTCGCGCACCGCACATTCCTCAGCCGCCTACAGGCAGCCGAGGACATATCCCGGCAGGAGCTCCCGGGTGGGATGGTCACTCATCTGTAACATTCCTTCGACGCGTATGCACCGCCGTGCGCGTCACAAGTGTATACGAAAATGCCCAGCCGGGGGATTGTCACCGCTCCCCTCCCTTTTCCAGGACCAGGCGCAGCTTCCGCATGGAGTCGCGGATGCGCGTCTTCACGGTGCCCAGCGGCTCCCCCAGTTTCTCCGCGATCTGCTGGTGGGTGAGCCCCTGGAAAAAAGCCAGTGAAAGGGCTGTCCGCTGGTCGGCGGGCAGATCGCGCAGGGCAGCGCGGACCTCCTCCCTGCGAAAGGCCAGCGCGGCACTCTCGCCGGGGTCGGGTGATCCCGGATCGGCGAGACGTGAGAAGTCATCCAGTGAGTCCTGCCGCGCCCCGCCGCGCGAGCTCCTGCGGCGGAGGGCGTCGATGGACTGGTTGCGCGCAATGCGCATGATCCAGGTGATCACCCGGGCCTTCTCCGCCGTGTAGCTGGCAGCCTTCTCCCACACGCGCAGGAAGACGTCCTGGGTCACCTCCTCCGCGGCGGAAGGGTCCCTGAGGATGCCGAGCGCGATGCCGTACACCAGCCGTCCGTGCCGTTGATAGAGGGTTTGCACGGCCTGCGGCTGGGCGGCGGCGACCTGGTCGATGAGGTCTTCGTCGCGGGGGAAGAGCTCTGGCATGGTGATCAATGTACAGTAGGGCGGCGGCTGCGCCTACGGGCCGACCCATCACGGCACGGGCAGGGCCCGTTGTCCGCCCACTGGCCGTTGGGCGGCCGGTTCTGCATATTTTACCCATGGGGATGAATAGCCTCAGCACGCACGACAAGGCCCTGCGCATCAACATCGATGCGGCCCGCTACGGCACCTTCGCGGAGATCGGCGCGGGCCAGGAGGTGGCCCGGTGGTTCTTCCATGTGGGCGGTGCGGCCGGCACGGTGGCCAAAACCATCTCCGCCTACGACATGGCAGTGTCGGACGCGGTCTACGGCCCCGGGAAACGATATGTCAGCAGGCAGCGCCTGCAGTCCATGCTCGACCACGAGTGGGCGCTGCTGCTGGAGCGGCTGGACGGCGCGCGCGGCGGCACCACCAAGTTCTTCGTGTTCGCCGACACCGTCACCGCCAAGAGCTACTCGCGCAAGGAAGAGGGGCAGGGCTGGCTGGGGATCCGCTTCCAGAGCGAGCCGCGCGCGCTGCCCTCGGAGATCATCATCCACGCACGCCTGTGGGACCAGGAGAACGCCCGGCAGCAGGAGGCGCTGGGCATGCTGGGGGTGAACCTCATCCACGGCGCCTTCTACGATCACCAGCGGCCGGAGGCGCTCATCGGGGCGCTGACGGACGAGCTCACACGCGACCGCATGGAAGTGGACATGATCAAGTTTTCCGGGCTCGCCTTCGCGGGTGTCGACAATCGACTGATGAGCCTCCAGCTTGTGCAGCAGCGGCTGACGAACGCCGCCCTGTTCGCTCCTGACGGGGAAGCGTTGGAGCCGGCGGAGCTGCTCTACCACGCTCCCGTGCTGATCGAGCGGGGGAGCTTTCGTCCCATCACGCGCGTGAGTCTCGACATGCTGGAACGCTCGCGAGAGCGCATGAAGGCGGAGCCCGACATGGAGGGGCGCGAGCCGGTGGCTCTCATGGAGATGACGCTGCGCAATCTCCTCGCCCTGGGGGAAGAGGTGGAGCACGCGGACTTCCTGGCGCGCATGGACACGCTGCGCGCGCTGGGCCTGACGGTGATGATCTCCAACTACTCGCGCTTTCACAACGTCACCACGTACCTGCGCCGCTACACGAGGGAGCGCATCGGCATGGTCATGGGCGTCCCGACCCTCGCGCAGATCCTGGACGAAAAATACTATTTCGACCTGGACGGCGGGATCCTGGAGGCCCTGGGAAGGCTGCTGGGGGGAGGACCGGTACGGCTGTACGTGCATCCCTGGAAGGACGCGGGAAGCGGGGAGACGCGTACCGCGGAGAACTTCACGGTTGCCGCGCCGCTGCGCCAGCTCTACGTGCACCTCATGATGAACAGGTTCATCGTTGGAATTTCCACCTCGGAGGACCTCGACCTGGCCATCCTGCCGCACGAGGTGCTGTCGAAGCTGCAGTCAGCCGACCGCTCGTGGGAGGCCCTGGTCCCGCGGGAGGTCGTGGATGTCATCAAGGCGCGGCGCCTTTTCGGCTACGACGGCGGCGCTCCCGCCCCTGCCTCCGAAACGGCCGCTACCCGTTCTTGAGGATCTTCGGCACCTGCGGCGCGCGGATGCGGTGCACGTTGGGAAAGCCCGAGCCCAGCAGGGGCCTGCCGTAGTTGTAGTAGTCCCACGTGGTGTCGTTCCCTTTCGCGGTGAGAAACTCCTTCGGCATGGTCTTGGTCTTGGCGGCTATCTCCTCCAGGGGGACCAGGCGGTAATCGACTGAATAATTGCCGGTGCGCTTGATGGTGATGGATCCGTCCTGGTCGTGCCAGATGGCGAACTGCGCCGCCTTTTCCCCGACCTCGCGCGCCTCGTGCGCATCGACGTCGGACACCACGCCGAGGAACGAGCGCTGCATGTAACCGAGTGTGTCGGCGCGCACGCGCTTGTATTTCAGCTTTGTCTTCACCATGTCGGAGAGCATGTCACCCAGGGCGCCGGAGCCGGAGAGCTGCACGTTGCCGTGCGCATCGGCCTCCTTGATCCCGGTGAGCTTCGTCATGAAGGGCTTGCCGTCCTTGTCGAGGATGCCTTCACTCACGGAGACGATGCAGCGGCCGTACTTGTCCATGACGCCCTTCACATCTCCCAGGAACTGCTCTTCAGAGAAGGGCCGCTCGGGAACGTAGATCAGGTGCGGGCCGTCGTCCTCGTACTTGCGGCCCAGCGTGGCCGCCGCGGTGAGGAACCCCGCGTTGCGCCCCATCACGATCCCGATGAACACGCCCGGCAGGGCACGGTTGTCGAGGTTGAGCCCCATGAATGCCTGCGCGACGAAGCGCGCCGCGGAGCCGAAGCCGGGGGTGTGGTCAGTGACCACCAGGTCGTTGTCCACCGTCTTGGGGATGTGGATGCAGCGCATGTCGTAGCCGGCGCTCTCCGCGTTCAGGTTGACGATGCGCACGGTATCCGCGCTGTCGTTGCCGCCAATATAGAAGAAATAGCGCACGTCGTGCGCCTGGCAGACCTTGAAGATTTCCTTGCAGTAGGCGGAATCGGGCTTGTCGCGTGTGGAAAGCAGCGCGCTGGAGGGCGTCCCGGCCACCTGCTCCAGGTTGTGGGTCGTCTCCTGGGAGAGATCGAGGAAATCCTCGTTCACTATGCCGCGCACGCCGTTGGTGGCACCGTAGACGCGCGTCACCTCGGGAAACTTCCGCGACTCCAGAACAGCGCCCACCAGGGACTGGTTGATGACGGCCGTGGGGCCGCCGCCCTGCGCAATAAGAACCTTACCTGTCAGTTTTGCCATTTTGTGCCCTTTTCCCGGCGGGAGTCTAGTCGGATCGGCCGTGCTCGTCAAGGCGGGCGGAGCCGGACTGGGCGAACCCGGGTGCGTCCCTCAGCCGGCGACCTGCTTGAGGAACGGGATCAGGGCCTCCATGGCCCGCTCGTTGAAGCCGCCCTCGGGGATCACGAGGTCCGCGTACGCCTTTGTCGGCTCCACGAACTCGTAGTGTCCCGGCCTCACCTTCTCGGTGTACTGCTGGATGACGGAGTCCACCGTGCGCCCCCGTTCGCTGATGTCGCGGCGCAGCCTGCGGATGAATCGGATATCATCAGGGGTGTCGACGTACAGCTTGAGGTCGATGAGGTCGCGGATCCTCCGATCGAAGAAGATCATGATCCCCTCGAGGATGACGAGCTTCCGCGGCTCTACCAGGACCGTGTCGTTCCTGCGGCGGTGATGGACGAAGTCGTACTGCGGCATCCTGATGGGGGTGCCCGCCTTGAGGGCCGACAGCTGCTCGCACAGGAGCTCGCTGTCGAATGCATCGGGGTGGTCGAAATTGAACTCCGTGATCGACTGGTTGGTCACATGTTCAGCGGAGCGGTAGTAGTTGTCCTGGGGCACCAGCGCGTAGTCGCGCACGATTTCCGTTATCCGTGTAACGATTGTTGTCTTGCCCGACCCCGATCCGCCCGCGATGCCGACGATTCGAGCTCCGTTCATTTCGGCTGCCGATTATACAGTGATTGCTGCGCGCCGACCAGCAGCGTGGCTCAGCGATGTGGCTCAGCGGCGGGCAGCCTGCGGGAGATCGAGCTCCCCTATCGGTATGCGCACGATGGGGCGTTCATGGTCGACGACAAAGGCGATCAATTGCCCGTTGATTTCAGCCACAATGACCTTGGCCTTCTGCTCAGCGCACGGTTTGCTCTCTTTGCCTGTCTTTCGGACTCGCATATGTCGCCTTAGATGCAATTCACATGCCAATCGGCGTTGTCCCGTGGGGACGCCAGATTGCGTCCCCGGGCACCTTTTTTCTGGGCTTTTTCAGTCAGTTTCGAGGCGTTGAACCGCATACCTGTTCCAAGCAATGGAACGTCGTTCCAACGGGAGCGAGCAGCATTTAGCCGCCGGGAATGATAATCCGACCCGGCGCGCCGTTGACGCCCTGGGAGGTATGGCAGGCGGCGCAGTTGCCCGTAGACTGCGGTGTGGCCATCTCGGCCGACTGCCCGTTGAACTTCACCTGGGCCGTGAATGGCATTGCCAGGCTCTGTCCGCGCACGCGGAGCATGAAGTTTCCCGAGCGGTTGGTCTTCATGGTCTTGACGCGTCCTTTTGCATCGGTCAATTGAACGACGGCCCCCTCCACGCCGTAGCAGTCGTTCGGCTCGGTGAGCTGCCGGTAGACGGTGCCCGCTACGAGGAACCGCGGCCCCTCACCCGAGGCGTGGCATTCAATGCAGTTGCCGCCGGGGTGCATCTCGGGTGACTCGCTGTCGCCTCCGGTCCACTTCATGCCGGAAACGCAGGCGTTGCTTGAAGCGGTGGACGCCGCGGTCTCACCCTGTTCCCCGATGAGCGCGGCAGCGCCGCAAAAAAGGAGGATCGCGATTGAAACCCCTGTAACGAGTGCACGCGTGGACGCGACATGATGGCTGGACCTGTCGGATTTCATGGCTGCCTCTCGATTTTCAATTATAGTACCGGTAGAGCGATTTGCAATTACAAAGTCGACCTGAGCCCCTGCAGCAGGTGACGCAGCGCAAGAAGCGGGTGACGGTAGAGCATGCGCGGCCCTGCGTACCGCATGGCGGCGCGGATGGCATCGCGCGGTGCGCTCTGCCAGCAGTGACGGGTGCAGCGGGCGCATACCGGCTTCGCATCCCCGAAGGGGCACCTCTGCAGCCTGCCCCAGGCATACGCAAGCAGGTTGGTGCAGATCGGGCACGGCTCTCCCCGGATGCCATGCTCGCTCCTGCAGTACATTTCCAGCATGATCCTCAGGGTTTCCCGTTCCCTGAGAAGCCGGGCGGAATTGCCCCGCGGCAAATCGCGCATCAGCCGAACATGCCCAGGAGGCGATAGATGCCTATGACCACGGCCCGTGTCACCCGGCCGATCGGAAGGATGTCGATGTTCATCACCCTCTCGATAATGATGACCGCCAGCAGCGCGAAACTCCCGTAGCGGAAATAGGTGGCCGCGACGGCCTGGTTGAACCGCGCGAGGAACGGAGTCACGAGGTGTGACCCGTCCAGCGGTGGAATCGGGAGGATGTTGAAGACCGCCAGCCCGATGTTCAGCATCGCCGTCTGGGTGGCAAGGCGAAAGACGGCCTCCATCGTCGCCTGCCCCCGGAACACGTTCGAAAGCAGCGCGAGCTTCAGAAGCACCGCCACCAGGAATGCGAACAGCACGTTCGATACGGGGCCCGCAAGGGCGATGAGGATGGCGTCGCGCCGGGGTTTCTTCAGCTTCTGCATGTCGATCCGCACGGGCTTTGCCCATCCGAATCCGGCCACGATGAGCAGGATGAAGCCCACCAGGTCTATGTGGCGGAGGGGATTGAGAGAGAGCCTCCCATCCTGGCGGGGAGTGGGATCGCCCAGGCTGATGGCCACCAGCGAATGGGCGAATTCATGGATCGTGAGGCTCACCACCACGATGACGATGGTGGTGAGAAGCTGGGGAAGCGACAGGTTCAGCATCCGGGGTACCGCCGGGCAGTATCCGGCACCGGGCAGAAATGTTCAACCGGGAAGATTTCGCGAAGCGACCCGCCCAGGCCTTAGGGGGTCAGGGAGATGTAGTTCTCCAGTTGGTCTATCTTGTACGCCTGCTGGGAAATCACCATCTCCTGCTCGGTGACAACGGACTTCACCACGTCACCGATGGACACCACGCCGACGAGCTTCTCCCCGTCGATGACGGGCAGGTGGCGGACCCTCTTCTCCGTCATCAGAGCCATGCACTCGTTGATGCGGGTATCGGGGTTCACGGTGACCAGGAGCGTCGTCATGATCTCCCCGACCTTCGTCGCCTGGGCGTTCATTCCCTCTCCCATCATCTTTCGGGCATAATCACGCTCCGAGAAGATGCCGTGGATACGCTTCTCCGCGTCCATGACGACCACCGCGCCGATATTCTTTTCCGCCATCAGCTTGAGGGCCTGGAAGACGGTAGCGCCTGGATCGACGCTCCACACTGTCGAGCCCTTTTTCGAAAGGAACTCCCCAACGGTATCCATGACACGCCTCCGTTACAAAAATGCACTCCCGCAGCAATGAGAAAAGATGGTAATCCCGGCACGGATAGTCAAATCGGGGAGGTCGGACGGGAGAAGCGCGAGATACTTGATTTCAGCGGGGTACGTGATATTCTGGCCGCATGAAAACTTCACTAT
>JBEKVA010000227.1:0-7094 GCA_049514475.1 Spirochaetia bacterium | reverse complement strand
AGACCGGCCGCCTGGGCGATGGCGGCAAGCAGGTAGGGGAAGGCGAAGGAACCTATCCCCGCCGAGGTTGCCAGCATGCCGACCGCCGCGCTGGAACGGAACGCCTGGCCCGCCAGGGTGACCAGCAGGGGGTAGATTCCGGCACAGCCAAGGCCGAGGGCGACCACGAGCGTCATGGCGGGCAGGAAACTGCGCACGGCGAGAAAGCCGATCAGCGCGGCAACGCAGAACAGGGACATGGCCAGCAGAAGGCTCTCCTGCCGTCCCCGCCTTTTCACGGCGGAAAGACCCAGCCTTCCGACGAGCAATCCGATCCAGAGCGCGGAAACGGCGAATGAAGAATCACGAATCGGGGCATCCAGCTCGCGGACGAAGTATTCCGCCACCCAGTTGCTCGTGCCCAGCTCGGTGCCCAGGTAAAGGATCATCGCGACGCAGAGGAGGATCATTACCGGCTGTCTCAACAGGGCCAGCCCTCCGCTGGTGCCCTGATGCGCCCCGCGCTCCGGAAGGGGGAACCGCACGAGCGCCGCGCCGATGATCAGCAGGAGAAGGAGCGCGCCCGAGACGGGGAATGCGATCCGCCACGATCCGCTTGCCTGCAGGAACGCTCCAACGGCGAGCGGCGCGGCAATGGCACCAATGCTGAAACCTGCGTGAAGCAGGTTCATACGCCGGCTCTGTCCCGGCTTTTCAATGCGCACCGTCTCGTAGTTGGTGATCACCTCGATGATGCCCTGGCCGATGCCCACGCAGAAGCTGAGCAGCATGTTGATGAGCGGGGAGGGCCAGCGTGCGAACAGCGCGATCGACACGCCGCCGATGACGAGCGCGGCGATGTAAAGGGCCTTCGGAGAGGTTCCTTCGAGGAAAAGTCCGGCCAGGAAGGAGGTGACGAAGAAGCCGACGGCCGTCGCTGCCAGCACCAGGCCCGTGACCGCGTAGCTCCAGCCGAAGTCGGCGATGACCCGGGGCACCGTTGCGCCGTACACCGTGAAAACGGCGCCGTATATCACGAACCCTGCGAAAAGCAGGGGGAACAGGCCCCTGGGTGTGCTCACTTCGTTCATGTCAGGCAACCCTACCCGGCAGGGAGGATGTGGTCAATTGCATTGACGCGCGCGGAGCCGCTGATTATTATTGCGCATCCAGGAGGACGTACATGGCAAAATCGATCAAGGGCTCGAAGACCGAGCAGAATCTGCTCAAGGCATTCGCGGGAGAGTCGCAGGCGCGCAATCGCTACACCTATTTCGCGAGCACGGCCGCCAAGGAGGGATTCGAGCAGATTGCGAACATCTTTACGGAAACGGCGGGAAACGAGAAGGAGCACGCGAAGGTGTTCTTCAGCCACCTCGAGGGCGGTGACCTCGAGATAACCGCTACCTACCCTGCGGGGTCCGTCAAGGGAACGCAGGCGAACCTGGAGGCGGCGGCGGCAGTAGAAAAGATGGAGTGGACGATGCTCTACCCCGATTTCGCGAAGATCGCCCGCGACGAGGGGTATCCCGAGGTGGCCCGCTCCTTCGACCAGATCTCAAAGGCCGAGAAGTTCCATGAATCCCGCTACCGCAAGCTCATCGAGAACGTTGCGGGCGGCGAGGTGTTCAAGAGGAAGACCGCGGTCAAGTGGCACTGCATCAACTGCGGGTATGTCTTCGAAGGCACCGAGCCGCCGAAGGAGTGCCCCGCGTGCAGGCACCCCCAGTCTTTCTACGAGGTCCTGGCAGAGAATTACTAGGCCGCGATGAAGGCAGGCCGGGCCGCCCGCTCAGAGCGCCCGGCCTGCGATTCTCTCATGGGGACACCGGCGGGAAGCCTGTTGACTTATATATATTTATGATAGTATAGACAGCCTATGCTCGATCCAGGTTTCCTGGGGGTCGACATCGGCTCGGTCTCCATTTCACTCGCTCTGATCGACTCCTCATCGGAAATAAGAGAAACCGCTTATCGATTCCACCGGGGCAGGGTGAGAGAGACCCTTGCCGACATGGTGGCCTCTATCGGGGCAATCCCTGTTGCCGGCGTAGCGTGCACCACGGCAAGCCCTCCGATTCTGAGGGATGCACGGCCGTTTGACCCGCAGGTCTCCCTCATCGCCTCATGCCGCCGGCTCCACTCCGGCGCCCGTTCCATCCTGTTTGTCGGGGGGGAGAAATTCGGTCTCATCCGCTTCGACGAGCAGGGCGGCTACCGCGGCACAAAGACGAACACCTCCTGCGCATCGGGAACCGGCAGCTTTCTCGACCAGCAGGCGCGACGCCTGGGGTTCCCCGGGATAGAGGCGCTGGTGAGCAGCGCCCGCGCGAGCGTCACGCCCGCGCCGAAGATCTCCACCCGCTGCGCGGTTTTTGCCCGCACCGACCTCGTACACGCCCAGCAGGCCGGCTACTCGCTGCCCGAGATCTGCGACGGGCTGTGCCGCGGCCTGGCGCAGAATATCGCCGACACGCTCCTGGGAGGGGAGAAGCTCGCCGCGCCGGTTGTATTCGCCGGAGGGGTTGCCCTCAACGATGCCGTTCGGGCCCACCTCGAGGAGATCCTCGGCATCCCGTTGATCGCTGACCAGAGCGCGCCCCTTCTCGGCGCCCTGGGGGCTGCCTACTCCCTCGCCCAGGACAACTACGAAGGGACGCCGTTCCTCCTCACCCCCGAGCACATCCTCTCTCCCCACGATGGGAAGAAGGAGTATTTCTTCGCGCCCCTGGCAATCGAAGATCCTGACGGAGGGGCTTCCAACGGGGAGCAGCGCCTGCAGTTCTCGAAGGGAAAGTTCGCGAAGAAGCACCCCGTCGAGATCGACCTGTACGCTCCCGTCGCGGCCGGAAGCGAGCTTGCCGTACACATGGGCATCGACGTCGGCTCAACCTCCACCAAGGCCATCCTCATCGGCCCCGATCGACAGCCCGTGGCGGGTTTCTACACCCGCACGCTGGGCTCTCCCCTGACCGCTGTGCAGGCGATCTCCGAGGCAATCGAGAGCTGGCAGGCGGGGGTCACGCTGCGCTTTCTCGGCGTCGGCACGACAGGGGCAGGCAGGAAGTTCATCGGCGCCATCGTCAAGGCGGACCTCGTTGTCGACGAGATCACCGCCCATGCCCGGGCTGCCTATGAGCTTGACCCCCGCATCGACACCATCATCGAGATCGGCGGCCAGGACGCGAAGTTCACGACGATGCGCGACGGCATGGTCACCTTCTCCCACATGAACACCGTCTGCGCCGCCGGTACGGGAAGCTTCCTCGAGGAGCAGGCCAGCCGCCTGGGCTGCGACCTTGCCGATTACGAGGGCAGAGTGCGCGGCGCCCGCGCCCCGCTTTCCAGCGACCGCTGCGCGGTCTTCATGGAAAGGGACATCAACAATTTCCTCGCCGGGGGCTTCTCTACAGAGGAGATCCTCGCGGCAGCCCTCTTCAGCGTGCGGGAGAACTACCTGTCGAAGGTTGCACGGGGCGCGGCAATCGGGGAGCGGATTGCCTTCCAGGGGGCAACGGCGCGGAACAAGGCGCTGGTCGCTGCCTTCCGCGAAGGCCTGGGCAAACCGATCCTCGTCTCCCGCTATTGCCATCTCACCGGTGCCCTCGGGGTTGCCCTCCTGCTTGCGGAGGCAGGCGGTACCGCGAGCCATTTCCTCGGGCTGGCTGGCCTGCGCGAGGAGATCCCCGTGCGCACCGAGACCTGTTCCCTCTGTCGAAACCACTGCCGGCTGCGCATCGCGAAGGTGGGCGCCGAGACGGTGGCGTACGGCTTCCTCTGCGGACGCGACTACGAGGGAGAGAGGTTTGTCGACAAGGACAGGTCCGGCTTCTCGCTGCTGAAGGAGCGGCGCCGGGTGTTCGACTCTGTGCTGCCAGCGCCCGCGGCGGCTTCGGCTGCCGGCGCGCCGGCAGCGGGCCCCGTGATCGGCATCCCTGCCGCCCTCGGGCTCTATGGTCAGCTTCCCCTCTGGAAAGGCTTTTTCGCGGAGCTGGGGGTGAGGACCTTCACCAGCGAGGGCTTTACGGCCGGCATCGTCGAGGGCCGCGAGGTGCAGGGTGCCGAGTTCTGCGCCCCGCTGGCCGCCCTGCACGGGCACGTGCGGCATCTCCAGGGGAAGGTGGACTGGATATTCCTCCCCGTCATGTTGGAGGAGAACGGTCCGCGCGGCCGGGACCCCCGCGTGTACTGCTATTACACCCAGTTCAGCTCTGCCCTTGCCTCTGGGACGGGTGACCCCGGGCTGCGGGAGAAATGCCTCATGCCCCAGCTGAGCTGGACGAAGTGGCGCGAGCGCACGAAACGCGAGCTCTTCGAGGCCATGGTCCACGCGGGGGTCCCGCGCGTCAGCCAGGAGAGTGTTTCGGCGGCATTCGAGCACGCCACCGCCGCCTTCGAGCAGGGCGAGCGCCTTTTGCAGAAGCGCTTCCGGGAGGAGACCGCGAAGAGCGCCGGCCCCTCGGTGGTTCTCCTGGGCCGGCCCTACAATGTTCTCTCACCCGAGATGAGCAAGGGGATTGCCGAGATCTTCGGTGCCCTCGGCGTGAAGACCTTTTCCCAGGACATGGTGCCCTGCGATGCCGCGGCCCTTCAGCGGATCACCCCCCTGCTCGACCAGGTCCACTGGCTGCACGCGGCGAAGATCCTCGAAGTGGCGGGCGTCGTGGCCGACACGCCGGGCCTCTACCCCGTGTACATCACGTCGTTCAAATGCTCTCCTGACAGCTTTGCCCTGGAGTATTTCCGGCGCATCTTCGACCAGAAGGGCAAGCCGTACCTCATCCTGCAGCTCGACGATCATGACTCGACGCTGGGATACGAGACCCGCATCGAGGCAGGCGTCGCCTCCTTCAGGAACCACGCGGGCCGGACTGCAAACCCACGGCCGCCAAGGGACACCGCGCCGAGCGGAAGGGCGCTCCCCGCCACCCCAAGGGCGCTGCCGGTGATCCCGCGCGCGCTGTCGAAGCTCGGCGGCAGGACGCTCCTGTTCCCCGTCTGGGATCCGCTGGTCAATCCCCTCATGGCAGCCAACCTGCGTCGGGAGGGTGTGGACGCGCGAATGCTGGAAGAGGACCCCGTGGTCATCCGCAAGGCCATGCGGCAGAACACCGGCCAGTGCCTTCCGCTGAGCATCCTGGTGCAGGAGACGGCCGACTACGTCAGGAGACACGACCTGGATCCCTCCCGGACCGCCCTCTGGATGCCCCGCTCGGGCATGTCGTGCAACATCGGGATGTTTGCCCCCTTCATAAAGACCCAGCTGGAGGCCGAGACGGGAGGCATCGAGGGCGTGCAGGTGTATGCCGGGGACTTCTTCTTCCTCGAACTCTCCAAGCGGGCCACGATGAACCTGTACAAGGCATATCTCATCGGCGGGCTGTTGCGCAGGGTGGGCTGCCGGCTGCGCCCCTACGAGAGGACCCCGGGCGCCACCGACAGGGCAATCACGCGGGCGCTGGAGATCCTCGTCTCCGCCTTCGAGGGAAAGGGGCGCAAGGAGGATGCCCTCCAGGGCGCCGCGGCGCTGTTCGACGACGTGGCCATCACGGCGGAACGCCGCCCGCGCGTGGCGATCTTCGGTGACCTGTACGTCAGGGACAACGACGTCATGAACCAGGGCCTGTTGCGCGCCATAGAGGCGGCCGGCGGGGAGGCCATCACCACTCCTTACACCGAGTACATCCGCATCGTCGCGGAGTCCTACTTCCGCAAGTGGTCCCTGGCCGGGGAGCACTTCCGGTCCCTCGCGTTCCGCGCCCTGTGGTACCTGGCGGACAGCGTAGGAAGCCGCTGCCGGCAGCACTTCGCCCGGTTCCTCGATCCCGATCCCGAGCTCACCGACGAGGGCAGCGAGCGTTTCCTGCGCTCCTTCGGCCTGCGCAGCGAGCACGCGGGGGAGTCATTCGACAACCTCATGAAGGTCTACCATCTCTCGCGGGCGCATCCCGAGCTTGCCCTTTTCGTGCAGGTGAGCCCCGCATTCTGCTGCCCCTCGCTGGTGACGGAGGCCATGGCGCGCGACATCGAGCGCCTCACGGGCGTTCCGGTCGTGAGCATCACCTACGATGGCACCGGGCAGTACATGAACGACGTGATCGTGCCCTACCTGAAGTACGCGCTGAAGAAGGCGCCCGCCGCCGCCCCCGCATGAGAAGTGCCGCGCTGCGGCACTTCCCGCGGGGAGGCTTCTGGCTTGATTGACCCGGCAAAGAAGCCTATCCTCGCCGGTGCCCATGAAGAGCGCGCACCCCCCGTTTCCCGACGAGCTTGTCCCGATGGAAGACCTCTCTTTCGAGCTGGGCAAGCACCGCGAAGTCTCGCTGCAGCGGTTTCACGTCGAGTTCAATTCCAGCGGGGAGCCCATCCAGTTTGCCCCGGACAGGACGTGGTCCGCAAAGCCGCTGGTGACGCTGGAGAAGCAGACGCTGTTCGCCGAGATGGCCCTGCTCACGCTGTTTCGAAAAGCCGGCTGGGAAGGGGTCTGGGCCGACAGCGTGCACAGGAAGTATTTCGACAAGATGCCCAACCAGAGCAAGGGCGTGTCACTGACCACGTACATCGGCCAGGTGCTCACGCGCATCGCGGAGGGCAACGGGCAGAGCCGGAGCGGCTGCTGGGACCTCGTGCTCTGGTCGAACAAGACTCTGGTCTTTGTCGCCGCGAGCGCCACGCACCTGCAGGGGGGCGTCGGGGATGCCCGCGCGCGATGGCTTGACTCCGCGCTGCGCACCGGCATCTCCCCCGGGCAGTTCGTCGTGGTGGAGTGGGACTACCGCACGGTGGTCGTGAAGCGAAAGCGGCGGCCGGCGGTCTGACAGGGGGGCGGTGTGGTCGAATACGCAGCAGCGTCGGCGGCAGATATTCCCGTGATCAGGGGCCTGTTCCGCGAGTATGCCCAGTCCCTTGGCTTCGATCTCTCTTTCCAGGACTTCGACGCGGAGCTTGCCGGGCTGCCGGGAAAATACGCGCCGCCCCACGGTGCCCTGATTCTGGCCCGCCACGACGGGAGTCCCTGCGCCTGCGTTGCGCTGAGAAAGATCGACGCGGACTGCTGCGAGATGAAGCGCCTGTACGTGCAGCCGGCAAAGCGGGGGCTGGGCATCGGCCGGCAG
>JBEKVA010000226.1:0-7104 GCA_049514475.1 Spirochaetia bacterium | reverse complement strand
GCCCGGCCGGGGCCAGGGCGGGACTCGGCCTGGACGGCGCATTCAGGCCTTGCCCCGACTTTCAGATCACGGGCGGCGAAGCTCACAACCGCCCGCCGCATACCCCGCCCACAACCACAGAGCGGTGGAAAGACCGCGAAGGTCCTCCAGCGGCCCCGATCCCCCGCGCCAAGGGACCCGGGCCGCGCGTCAATCCTCCGCAGGCTGCGCGGGGATCGACTGGATGAGCGGGGTTTCAATGGTGGTCGGCTTCCCCAACTCGTCCACCGGAACACATTTCGCTAACATCTTGTGTTCACCTTTCCAGTTGTCCCCGTCGTATTCGATCTCGATGACCATCATGAAAACGCTCTTCGCCTTCCCCGAACTGTCTGTCCCGAAGATTTTAGATTGCACCAGCATGGCGTCACCCGGACTCACCTGAGGGATAAGTAGAGATTCGATATTCCAGCGCGACTCGGGGAATGACTGCGCATCGTCGCCTACCGCTGATGCACCTGACGCTGCAATGCTGTTCTGTTCGGGCTCAGGCGCCTGAAGGAGTCCTGTCTCTTTCGAGAGAAAAATGCCCTTCGTCGTAGGATTGGTCATTCCTCCAGCCGATGCATACGACAGACCCGATGTGAAAGCTCCGCCGGGCGGGATGAGCTTGATCTCCCCGGCGTCGATAAGCGCTGTGAAGTCGATGGCGTCGCACAGCGCGAAAACGAAATTGCGGAGATTGCCAAAGTAGCTGAAGCCTTGTGAGTATATCTTGTTGTGTTGCAGCACCGTCTGCAAATGCGGCATCGGAATCCTATTGGAAGTCGAGAGGTTCTGCAGCATGGAATACACGTCAATGCCGGGCTGGTAGGAAAGGGACAGAGGAATGGATCCGATTTCCCACATAGAGGCTTCGGCCTCGACCTCGACAATCCAGTCCGCTTTGTCTCGGTAACGCCTGCAATATCGGATGTTGCCTAGGAAGAGTTGTAGCGGAACGCCCTGGGCTTTTGTCACCTTGTGCAAGGGTTCGACGTCAGAAGATGTTCGCATGGCGCCATTCATTTCGTCTTCGTATCCGACGGCGATCGCAAGCCCGCAATTGATCTTCACGGCATTGAAATAGGTCCGAAGACTCATGTTGTATATCTTCAGTTCTGCCGTTGGACCGGCAGCGCCGTCGGCGATGCTCTTCTTGACTTTGAACTCCATTCGCAGGTCCCTGATAGTCACAACGTCTTTCGTCCCGCTTTGGTTGT
This sequence comes from Spirochaetia bacterium, assembly GCA_049514475.1. GTDB lineage: Bacteria > Spirochaetota > Spirochaetia > SZUA-6 > Fen-1364 > Fen-1364. Next base: position 5,863 of record JBEKVA010000226.1, on the reverse strand, counting down.
TGTCCACCACAACGTTTGGCGCCTCGGGACTGCCACCAGAGACAAAGGTTGCTGACCTCGCTCTGGGCGCAAATGTGACCTCGATGACACGTCCCCACGCCACGGCCTACCTCCGGCCGCGCGGATCTGCGCTCGATGCGGGGCGCTGCTCCCCCGTCACTTTCGAACGGTGTCCACCTGGGAAGCTCGCCGGCGCGCCGGGAACCTGGTGAGCGGGGATCTCCGCCTGCGGCGAGAGCTCCCTGACTGTCATCCCCCCGGCCGCAGTCCGTTCGATGTTTTTTCGAACCAGGCTGCCCTGGGCGCCTACACCGATGTCATTTCCACCCTGTGCATGGTTGCTCATACTTCCTCCTGTTGCAAACCCCTGAGTACGTCAATTTCCCTCGCCAATAGCCAGCTCGCCCCGCAGGTAGTCGCGCATGGAGCCCGTGTCGTGTTCCATGAACCACGGCGACGGCTTCGGCTTTGGTCGAACTATCAGCTGCACGCCATTCTCGCCCGCCGGACCCAGCGTTGCGCCCGGCGGCAACGGTGACGCCCGGAGGAACTCCGGCTCGGGCCCGGGATCCGCGGCAACCTCGAAGCGACGTCGGGGCGCACCGCGGGCACGGTCCAGGAGGTCCCTGGTTGCCGGGTCCGGACCTGCAGGCTGCGGCACCGGCGGGCCTGCCGGAGTCGCGCTCTGCGAAACTTGGCCCCCTGCTGCGCCTTTTCCTGCGCCGGTGGCAGACTTGCGCGCGACGTACCGGCGCGGGTCTGGCCCAGGCTGGAACCTACGTCCGGGTCCCGGCACGGAAGATCCTGGCAGAGATCTCTATCGGCTCTGGCAGAATCCTGACGCGATTTCCCCAGCTGATAGAAGCCACCTTGATTTCGACAATCCCCCAGCGTTGCGCCCGGCGGAGCAGCCGCCAGGCCAGCGCCCAGACAAGCCGCTTCATGCCGCGCCGTCGTCCACGCCGGCGACATAGCTGGCTTTCTCCAGCTCTTCTGCGGTGGGCATTGATAAGTGCAGAGTTGCCAGCCGAGCAAGGATAGCCGCCTGCACAGCGTTCCGGGGGTCCTCGACCATCCAGCGGTAGAGGGTATCGCGGTTGCCGACCTCCGGTATGAACGTGGGGTTGCCGTCCTTGTCCGACCGTAAAGGGATGCCGACCTTCTCGATCATTATGAGAGCGTCTTTCTCCGAAAGATCTGCGATCCCCCGCGCCGCCGGAAGCTTCCCCTCGACTGACTTCAGGGCGGAAGCTGCAGGGCGGATCTCCCGAAGCTGGCCGCTTTTCAGCACCGACTCAAGGTGCGGCTTTGCCAAGGCCCACTCGTCGTCTCCGATCTCGTTCACACCAGGGCTGAGCAGAATCATATCCCGCCGAGTCTTCGGGAGATTCTTGGTCTCCTCCGTCCTGATGAGCTCCGTGTAGCTCGTTCCCGTCCCACGCCATAGAAGCAGCATTCCGAACCTCCTGGGACCATCGGTCCCTAATCGATAACATCCGCCAAGGGAAAGTCCTCAGCGGCCTCAGCAAAGATTTCGTCCACTGATTGCACCGGCACCTCGGCCTGTCGTTTGGCCTTTGCGGTACGGGTCGGAGCGTCGGGCGCCCTCTCCCCGGCTTCGAGTTCATGCAGCCATTCATCCGGATCGCTGTTCGGCGGCTTCATGCTGCCCGTTTTCTTGAAGGCCGCTCTTTCCCTTGCGTCCCGCCTGAGCTGGCTTCCTGGGCATACGAACTTGACCGCCTGCAGGAGACGGAAGGAAACACCGTCCCGCTGAAAGCTCTCAAGGCTGTTGCCGGGGATGCTGAAATCGATCGGCGTCTCGAGCATTGAGAAAACTGCCCACGGCTCTTCATCTCTCACTTTGGTGGCCCCTGTCTCGATCGCCACGAGCTGGTAGGCCTTCACGACGAGACAGAACCCCGGAGTTTTCAACAGCCAGAGCAGGCCGGGGAATACCTCCGCGCCCCTTTGCGCACGCTGACCTCGGGGACCGCTCCGGGTCAAAACGAAGAGCCGCACTGATCGCTGAGGCTCCAGGCCGGCAAAATACATGCGCCCAGGGGGACACTGCTGGACCCACGCGTCCGTGCCCGTCACAGGATCGATGGCCATTGACCGCGGCAGCTTGCCGATCTCCGCCAGGTAGTAAGTCCCGGAGCTGGTCTTAAAGACCTGGTCGACATTCGGCCCTGCCCCCGGCTGGAGCCGGCCGTCGAGTTCGTGGGCTTTCAGGTAGTCATCGAGCTCGCCCGGGCCATAGATGCGATCCGCCAGATTGGGTCTGCGTTCGACCATGGGTCAACCCTTTCGTCCGCCGGACAGGGCCTCGGCGACGGCGTCCGCGACGTTATCCAGCCTGGTGCCGGTTGGGGCACGGCTTTCGGCCTTGATGCGATCCACCATGGCCTCGCGCCGACGCTGGCTTTCCACGCGCAGCTCCGCCAGGGACTTCCCGTCGTCGGCATGATCGCCATCGAGGGTCACGCCAGCGCTAGCTTTTCGGATGGCCAACTGAAGCTGGTAGTCAGGCGCAAAGCGGTCGAGCCCGATGTCCAGCGCCTCACGATGCGTCACAGGAGTGTCAGCCGAATCCTGCCGCGCCCTCAGCTCTTCGATCGAACCTCTGTGCATCCGCCCGTCTCCGTCAATCGTTATCTTCATGACCCCTCCCTTTGCAGCTCGTGGCCGCATTACTCTTTGCCACCTATGTCATTTGTGCGGGAGACACGAGCCTCCTCCGCGTCTTCATCGAACGGATCCTTGCCCTCTCCGCAGTACCTCGCTTGCGCGCGTAGCAGCTCGTTTCGTTTCTCCAGCTCCCGCTCCGTGAGTTTCATCGGATTTCTGCTCACCCGCCTCTTCGTCTTCATACTACTCGCCTCGCCGGCACGCGGGGATGCGCCTGCAGACTGCCCCTCTTCTTTGCCTCGAAGGCTTCGCGGCGCTTTCGCATGAGGGGCAGAGAATACAAATTGTTGTCCCGGTCACCTTTGGCGTCGAATTGCGCCTCTCTTTCCACGTACCCCCACGCAACCATGTCGTTGATGCAAGAGATCGCCCGAGCCCTGGAGCAGCGCGCCTCACTCGTGATCGTCTTTACGCTGGGCCTGGAGTTTGCCCCATTACTGTCCGCATGATGTGCCAGCGACAGATAGACCGTGAGGTGTTCTTTTTTCATCCGGGGATCGTCGATGATGTCAGACTCGACGGCGGCAAACTGGAAGTGTGGAGTTTCATTCCCCACGCCCTGGCCTTCCTCACACGGCCCCGACGCCAGTGCCCTGGAGCTTCGAAAGGATCACGTCCTCCCTCCAGCGGCGAGCGGTTCCGATGCGGATCGGAGGGAGAATGTTTTTCTGCCACCTGTGAAGCGTTGGAAGTGAGATGCGCAGCAAAGCGCACACTTCGGCGGCGGTCAGCAACTTAGGATAGGTTTCAATATGCACAGCACTGGACATAGGCTCTCCCTTCACACAATCTCCGAAAACTCTGTTGGGGAAGTAAGCCTTTGCGCCCAGGTGCACGCCCCGAGGGGGGCTCTGTGCTTTGCGGGATTTCTGTAGGCTGATCAAACACTAACGCCTAGACCGCGATCTGTCAACACGTCCGTTTCTTTTCATCTCCGCTTATTTCGTCGTCGGGGCTCAGCGGCGCCGCCGCGATTGGGGCGGCGAGCGCCGCGCTGGTTGCCGAAGTACGTGCTTCAGCCAACCCGCCGCCGCTCTCTCTTTTTTCTAGGCGTTAGGAGTCTAGAGAGTAGTGCCTGCCGTAGACCACCCGTGGTCTATCCGGTAGACGGGGGTAGTCTACTCAGTAGACGGGGTGGTCTATCCGGTAGACTACCCCTACCCTCCGCTGTCACCTTGAATGTCACCCTGGCCACATAGCCGTCTCGCGATATTGCTTGACAGTTTTTGATTGTATGTGACATGCTCCGTACTCGAAGTGATCTGCGGAAGCGCAGTGTTCTTCAGGGATTTCGGCGTTGCCGACCCGTCTTTGATAGCGGATGACACTATATGATTGCGATGCACACGGGCTCGAATCTGCCATTGCCCATAGAGCAATCACCTCGCGAAGGTCTCCTGGATCTTGTTGGCCAGGGCCTTGGCGGAGAAGGGTTTCTGAATAAAGCACTCCCCTTCTTCGAGCACGCCTTGGTGGGCAATGATGTCGGCCGCATACCCTGACATGAAAAGCACCTTGATATGAGGGCACACCGTGCGCAGGCGCTTTGTCAGCTCGCGGCCGTTGCTTTCGGGCATTATCACGTCGGTCAGCAGCAGGCCGATCTCCGCGGTATTTTCCTCTGCCAGGCGGGTCGCTTCTTTTATGGTGTTTGCCGCGAGCACCTTGTATCCCAGCTGTTTCAGCATCATCGTGACAAGCTTCAGAATGGCAGGGTCGTCTTCCACCACGAGGATGGTCCCCTGGCCGCGCGGCGTTGAGCGGGCGGCGTCCTGGCCCTGCCCCTGCGCGGCTTCGCCCAGGCAGCGGGGCAGATAGATCGAAAACGTCGTGCCCCGACCCGCCTCGCTCTCGACGTTGATGAAGCCATTGTTCTGCTTGACGATCCCGAAGACCGTGGCCAGACCCAGCCCCGTGCCCTTTCCCGCTCCCTTTGTCGTGAAGAACGGCTCGAAAATATGGGAGAGCGTCATCTCGTCCATCCCGCATCCATTGTCGCTGACATCGAGCTGCACGTACTCGCCGGCCACCGCCCCCGGGTGAGCGGCGCAGAAGCCGCTTTCCAGCGTGGTATGCCGCGTCCTGATGGCGATCCGACCCACTCCCGCGATGGCGTCACGGGCGTTGACGCACAGGTTTGCAAGGATCTGGTCGATCTGGGAGGGATCCATCACGACGGGCCACACGTCTGGTTCCGGTTGCCAGGTAATCGTTATGTCTTCGCCGATCATGCGCTGCAGCATTTTGACCGTACCCCCGACGGCCCGGTTGAGGTCGAGCACTCTCGGGGAGATTGCCTGCTTTCGCGCAAAGGAAAGAAGCTGGCGCGTGAGGTCAGCGGAATGCTCGGCCGCGGTCCGGATCTCCGTCAGGGAGTCGTACAGCCGCTGTGTCGGGTCCACCTGCTCCAGGGCCATCTCGGCGTGTCCGAGGATGACGCCCAGCATGTTATTGAAATCATGGGCCACGCCGCCGGCAAGGCGCCCCACGGATTCCATCTTCTGCGCCTGTCGAAGCTGATCTTCGAGCTTGACCTTTTCCGCCTCCGCGGTTTTCCGCGCCGTGATGTCCTGCACCCAGCTGATGGTGTTGGTCAGGCGGCCATCCTTGTCGTGGAGAGCAGTGATGTGCGTGTCAGCCCACACCACCGAGCCGTCACCACGGATGTACCTCAGCTCCATGTGGAAGAGCGGTATTTCTCCCGCGCGCAGCCTGTCACTCAGTGAGAGGGCCGGGCCCCAGTCTTCGGGATGCACGATCCCCGCCGGGCCGCGTTCGCAGATCTCGGCCTCGCTGAAACCCAGAAAGCCGCGATAGCGCTGATTGGTGAGAGTGATCTCGCGCTGCGTGTCCAGGAATGCAATGCCCAGGGGCGATTCCTCGAACAGCTTTCGAAATCTTTCCTCGCTTTCCCGGAGCTTCGCCTCCGCGCGCGTGCGCTCGGTGATATCCGTCACGAATGCGATATGCGCAAGACCGTCTGAAAGCACCACCTGTGCGACCGCCACATGGATGGGACAGAGCGAGCCGTCTGCCCGGCAGACGACGGATTCGAACTCGTCAGGGGCCGGCTGACCGAGAGAACGGCGCCGGCTTCGCTCCAGTATGTCCTCGCGGGCCTGCGGCGCAACCTAGGATGCAATCGGTCGGCCGATCGATTCCTCGACGGTTC
>JBEKVA010000225.1:0-7109 GCA_049514475.1 Spirochaetia bacterium | reverse complement strand
CCGGCTCGGTTTCCGACGAGGAAGCGCGAAAGGCCTATCCCAGGGGATGGAAGGCGCCGCGGCCGTACCTGCGCATCATGCCTGCTCCCTCGAAGTAGGGGGCGGCCCGCTTCGCGCGGACGGCGCGCTGCCGGGGCCCCCTGCAGCCATTGCCGCCGCTGACCGAACACGCGCTGGACGAACGCGCCCGGCCTTTGACCTCCGCGCGGTCCCCTGATACGGTGGAGACACTGTGGAAACGAACATGACCCGTCGAAAGGGCGATGCCGTCGGGGGAGACCACGCGATTACCGGCACCCTGCCGACACTCGCTGATGTCATTGCCTTCAAGGACGGCTCGGCGCAGTTCGACCACGGCTACTATCGCTTTGTCTCTCATCCCCGGCTCAGGCGCCTGGAGGACGAGCTGAAAGGCAGGTTCGCCTGCCGGCACTGCAAGCTGACCGAGTCGACGCAGGTGGCGCTGCTCGAGCTGATTCTTTGCCTGCGAAAGCCGGGCATACCGTGTCGGATCATCGTTTGCACCGCCGATGCCGTGCCGCTCCTGGACCCGGGCTTCCTGCCGGCCTGCGAGTGCGAAGGGGTCTCGGTGATTGCTCCCGTCGCGGGTACCGCAGTGCCTGCCGACCTTTGTCCAGCCGATATCCTTGTGGTCTCTCCAGGCCCTGGCGGCGGCAGTGCCGCCGCGGCCAGCGCGGCCGCCGCGAAGGGTGCAACGGTAGTTGCTGTCATGAAATCCGACGGGACCACTTTTCCCGTGCCGCCTCCCGACCTGCCGGGCGCGAAGTTTTTCGTCCTTGGCCTGGCGGCGCCGAGCGGCGCTCACGCGGGGGCCGTGCTGGGAAACGCGGACCGCATCATGGATCGTCTCAGCCTCCAGCTGAAGCGGCGCGGGCCGAGCCTCTCGAGCCGGGTGGCGGACTGCCTGCTGGAGGCAAGCGCAGCGGCCGCGGCGCCGCCGCCGCGGGGCGGAGATCCCAATGCGTGCCGCCGCGTGAAAGAAACGCTCTGCCAGCTTGAAGGCGGCACTCACGCGTTCCTGTACTGCTCGGGGATGAGTGCCATCACGCGCGTGCTGGACCTGCTGCGCACGCCGGCGCGGCCGCAGGTGATCGCCGTGGGCCATCTCTACAATGACACCTTCCAGACGCTGCGCCAGGGGCCTGCAGTGTTCATCGGGGTGGATGAGCTGGATGCACTGGAAGGAATGGTGAGCGATCGGACCGCCGCCATTCTGACGGAGACCATCACCAACCCGCTGAGCGACGTGCCTGACCTGGCCGTCCTCTCGCGCATCGCGCGCGCGCATGGGCTGCCGCTGGTTGTCGATAATACGATTGCCACGCCGTACAACTGTCACCCTTTCGAGTTCGGGGCTGACTTCGTCATCCACAGCACCACGAAGTTCCTCAATGGCCGCAACGACCATGCCGGCGGCGCGGTGATCGTGCGCCAGGAATCCCTTGCACGGTCCCTGGCTGCAGGCCAGGCCCTCATGGAAGACCAGATGTCACCGCTTGAGGCCGCGGTGCTCCAGGGGAACATGGGAAGCCTGCAGGAGAGGATCCAGCGGTTCAATGCGAACGCGGCCGCGGTGGCCTCATTCCTTGCGGCGCACCCCGGCGCCTCCCGCGTGTTCTACAACGGCAACCCCGACCATCGCAGCTACGCCATTGCCCGCCGCATTCTCCGCGGGCCCGGCAGCGTGATCAGCTTCGTGCTTTCCCGCGACACGCGGGAGGGGCTTCGCGCCTTCTATGACTCCCCGCTCAGCGGCATTTCCAAGGCACCGAGCCTCGGGTCCGACGTGACGCTGCTCTGCCCTTACACGCTGCTGACCCATTTCGACGATACCGACGAGGAACTGGCCGCCATCGGGCTGCCGCGGTTTCTCCTTCGCATTGCCGTTGGCTGCGAAGGGACGATTGCCCCCGTGCTCGATTCGCTGGGGCAGGCGCTGCAGGCGAGCATGGCGCAGGGGTGACACGGGCCCCGGGCAGGCTCCCGGCGCCGCACAGACAGGAGTAGTGAGATGTACGTATTGAAGATCATCGCAACCTCGACGCGCCCCGGCCGCAAGAGCAGGATATTCGCCAACTGGATCAGCGGGATTGCACGGGAGTACCCAGACTTCAGCAGCGAGATCCTCGACCTGGCGGAGATCAACCTGCCGTTCCTCGACGAGCCTGCCCACCCGCGGCTGCGCCAGTACGTGCACCAGCACACGAAGGACTGGAGCGCGAAGATCGACGCGGCGGATGCCTTCATCATCGTGACCCCCGAGTACAATTTCGGGTTCACCGGCGTGTTCAAGAATGCCATCGACTACCTGCACCATGAGTGGAAGGGCAAGCCGGTGGGAATTCTCAGCTACGGGGGAGTTGCCGGGGGGACCCGCTCGGCGCAGCTCATGAAGCCTGTCCTGACCGCGCTCAGCATGATGCCGCTCTTCGAGGCGGTGCCCATTCCCTTCTATACCAAGTCCATGGACGCGGAGGGCAGGTTCGTGCCCACAGAGGATCATGTCAGGTCCGCGCACGCAATGCTTTCGGCACTGCTCAGCTGGGCGGGTCCCATGAGGACAATGCGGGAGCAGCAGAAGCAGTCTTCCTGAGGCGCGGGGCCCGCCCGCGGGGGCGCTGTCGCGCCCGCTCGCAGCGCCGGCTGCCCCGACCCGCTCTCAGTACTTCGCTATTGTCGTGTCCACTTCCTCCGCCCATGCGTTGATGCCGCCGACCAGGTTCTTCACCTTGCGGAACCCCACCGAGCGCAGGAACTCCACGGCTTTTGCGCTGCGGCCTCCCATGCGGCAGTGCACCACCATCTGGTCCGCCGTGCTCAGCTCGGCAACACGCTCGGGCAGCTCGTTCAGGGGGATGAGGATGCTTCCCCCGATGCGGGAAATCTGCGCCTCCTCGGGATTGCGCACGTCGAGGATCACCAAGTCTTCTCCCGCCCGAAGCTTCTGCTCCAGGGCGCGCGGGGTGATCTCCCATTCGCTGCCCAGGTCCTTCGCCTCCATCTCCTCACCGCGGATGCCGCAGAACTGCTCGTAATCGATGAGGTGAGTGATGGTGGGGTGCGCGCCGCACACGGGGCAGTTGGGGTCCTTGTACAGCTTCAGCTCGCGGAAATGCATCTTCATGGCATCCAGGACCAGGAGCCGGCCCGCAAGGGATGTTCCCTTGCCGAGGATGAGCTTCACGGCCTCCGTTGCCTGGATTGTCCCGATGATCCCGGGAAGCACTCCCAGGACGCCGCCTTCGGCGCAGCTTGGCACCAGGCCGGGGGGCGGCGGCGAGGGGTACACGCAGCGGTAGCAGGGCCCGTCCTTCGTGGCAAAGACCGATGCCTGGCCGTCGAATCGGAAGATGCTTCCATAGACGTTGGGTATGCCGAGCATTACGCAGGCATCGTTGACCAGGTAGCGGGTGGGGTAGTTGTCGGTGCCGTCCACCACCAGGTCGTAGCCTCCGAGAATCTCCAGCGCGTTCTCCGAGGTCAGGCGCGTCTCGTGCACCTGCACCTTCACGTCCGGGTTCATGGCTTGAATGCGCTCAGCGGCGGCTTCGAGCTTCAGCCTGCCGACATCGCCGGTGGAATAGATGATCTGCCGCTGGAGGTTGGTGAAGTCCACCGTGTCGAAATCCACGATCCCCAGCGTGCCCACGCCCGCCGCCGCAAGGTAGGAGAGCACCGGTGAGCCGAGCCCACCCGCGCCCACCACGAGCACCCGCGCGTGGCGCAGCTTCTGCTGGCCCTCCATGGCCACCTCGGGCATGATGAGGTGCCGGCTGTAGCGCTGGATCTGCTGCTGCGTGAGCGCCCCGTTGCCCGCGGCAGCCGTTGCTGCCGCACCGCCCCCGGCTCCCCCCGCCACCGACGGGATGATGCTGATCACGTCCTTCGCGTTCACGCGGGTGCGCTCTTGCTCGAGGTGCTTGATATCGTCATCGTTGACGTAGACGTTCACGAAATTGCGCAGCTTGCCCAGCTCATCGAAGAGGTGCTTCTTAAGCTGCGGGAACGTGGTGCCCAGCTTCACCAGAAGCTCGCCTACCGTCTCCCCTTCAAGCTGCACCGCATCCTGGTTGCCGGCAAAACCGCGCAGCGCGGTGGGTATCTCCACTTTCACCGTCGTCATCTCTTGTCTCCTTTCACAGCGGCCGCGGCCGTCTCCAGGGCCACCGCGTCGAACCCCGAGCGGTCGTCCCGAAGTTGCCAGGCGTGCGCTTCCACCGCTTTGCCTCCCGCCACGGAGACAATCACGTAGCTGAACCATGGCCAGGCGTGCTCGCGGTCGTAGTCGGAAGGCCGCGCGGGGCTGTCGGGGTGCGAGTGGTAGATGCCCACAAGCTGAAGACCTGCCTTGCGCGCGTAGACCTCCGCCGCCTTGAACTCCTCGGGGGAAATCACGAAGCGATTCTCCCGGGATTCGGTGCGCTCGTTGCGCTGGCTTCTGATCTCGGTGATGCGCTGCTCGCCATCCTGCGCGCTTCCCAGCATGAAGCCGCAGCACTCGTGGGGGTATATCTCTTCACCGTGCTTTCGTATCTGTGCGAGGATCTCCTCGGGAACAAGGACCTTCATACGCCCTCCCAGAATGGCGCGTGGATAAACCTGCGGCCTCCCTCGGGGAGCACCGTCACCACCACGCCTCTCTCAATCTGTCGTGCAACCGTCAGCGCCGCCACAACGGCGGCCCCCGCGGACACACCGACGTAGACGCCCTCCTCCCGGGCCAGCCGCACCACCATGGCCTGGGCGGTCTCTGTTTCCACGTCGATGGTCTCATTCACCAGCGCGGGGTCATAAATGCGCGGGACAAGAGCGGTTGCCAGGTGACGCAGCCCCTCAAGGCCGTGCAGCGGGGACGCCGGCTGCACGCTCACCAGCCGCACGTTCCTGTTCAGCTCCCGCAGTCTCCTGCCGGTGCCTATCAGCGTGCCGCCGGTGCCCACACCTGCCACGAAGTGCGTCACCCGGCCGCCGGTCTGCTCCCAGACCTCGGCGGCAGTGCTCTCGTAGTGCGCCTTCCAGTTGGCATCGTTATTCAGCTGGTCAGGAAAGAAGAAGTCTTTTGGCGATGCCGCCATGATGCGCTGCGCTTCCCGCGTGGCGCCGTCCATGCCGAGAGCCGGGTCTGTGAGGACCAGCTCGGCGCCGTAGGCGCGCATCGTTGCCAGCACGCTTTCTTCCATATTGGCGGGCACGCACAGCTTCACGTTATACCCGCGCGCGGCGCCGATCATCGCGTAGGCCACCCCCGTGTTGCCAGAGGTGGCATCTATGATGGTCCGGCCCGGCCCCAGCGCGCCGCGCCGCTCTCCGTCCAGGATCATGCGGGAGGCAGCCCTGTCCTTCACCGAGCCGCCGGGGTTCATCCACTCGGCCTTGCCGAGGAGCTGCACCCCCTCGGCAAGCCCCAGGCCGATCCTCGCAAGGCGCAGGAGCGGCGTGTTGCCGATGCTCTCCAGCGGAGTCTTGCCGGCAAGGGTATCGTAGGGAGCAGCGGCGTGCCGCGGGGCGGGGCTGCTCACGGTGGAAGGGCGGCGATGCATGGCCGGTAAAATATACAAATTGATTTCGCGCTTACCAAATGAGGAGGGCGGCGCCCGGTCGCCCCACGAGCGCCTGCGCGTGGCTGTGGGTTGTTTGCCAGGAAGCTCTAGTTGTTCAGATGGTCACGGCGGGCATCGCAGTCGGGCTGAGCCGGCCCGTCTGAGGTGAACAGCCTGATACCCTCGCTTTTCGCGCGGCGCATCATTTCAACAACGGCCCAGGGTTCATCGAGGTAATTCGCGACACCGTCAGGCGGTATGAACCCGTCGGCCAGGATCCTGATCCCGATCTTTTCTATCTCGGACCTGCAGAACAGCCTGAAGGCTTCAGAAACCGCGTTCGAGTACGCCCTGTCCTTGTACGCATGCCGTTTCCAGAAGGGGAGGCTCTGGCACTTGTCATCCCGATACACTGCCGGCGAATTGAAGTAGATGTGGCTGATCTGCGTGAAGACATCGCCGAAGCTTTGCCGCCGCATGTCCTCGTGCAGCCGTATCCCCGTTCCCAGGCTTCTTGCCAGCCCGACCAGGCGATGCCAACTTGATTCTTTCACGTTCTCCCTCGCTTTGATTGTACTCCAGAAGGCGGCACATTGGAAACCACTTGACCGGGCCGCCCGTCATGGCGAGATTTCACGTGCCTATGGAGTTCAAGCGCGTTTTCACACAGCAGGAAGCTGAGAGCACGCTGCCGCTGGTGCGACAGATCGTGGCGGATATCCTGGCAACTGCCGCAAAGATCCGGGAGGCGGGAGAAAGCAGTGACACGCTGCCCCGCCTGGAGGAGGATCTGCGGGAGCACCTGCAGGAGATCGAAGAGATCGGGTGCTTCTTCAAGGACGGGAACTTTTCGGCCGGGCTCGTCGACTTTCCCGCGGTGATCGACGGAGAGATCGTGTTCCTCTGCTGGCGCAGCGATGAGAACGAGCTCGGCTGGTATCACCCCATAGAGGAAGGCTTCCAGGGCCGCAGGCCGCTGCCGAAGCCGTCTCCCGTCGAGTAAGACAGACCGCACCCGGAGGACTGCATGCGCGGAGAGCTGGTGCTTGTAACGGGCGGGTCAGGCTTCATAGGCGCTCACTGCATTTTGCAGCTCCTGGGTGACGGTTACCGCGTACGTACCACGGTGCGGTCTCTCGCGCGTGAAGCCGATGTACGCTCGATGCTCAAGGCGGGCGGGGTCGAGCCGGGCGGGGCCCTCTCTTTCGCCGCCGCCGACCTGACCTCTGATGCAGGCTGGCCGCAGGCGGTTGCCGGCTGCCAGTTCGTGCTTCACGTGGCATCGCCTTTTCCCCCGGGCGCGCCGAAGCACGAGGATGACCTGATCGTCCCTGCACGCGAAGGGGCGCTGCGCGTGCTCCAGGCCGCGCGGGATGCCGGTGTGAAGCGCGTCGTGATGACCTCATCGTTTGCAGCAATTGGCTACGGCCAGAAGCCGGCGGACGGGATCTTTTCAGAAAAGAATTGGACCAACCTGAACGATGGCAATTTGAGCGCATATGTGAAGTCGAAGACCCTGGCGGAGCGCGCCGCGTGGGACTTCATCGC